>DASVLC010000114.1:0-55978 GCA_036385045.1 Thermoanaerobaculia bacterium
AGGCCCCTCGCATGCCCGCCCACCCGCCCGCTCGGGGTGACGCAGTGGGTGACTCTCCTAGCTGGGCGCTGCGCCTCCCGATGGCGGTTCGACCGAGGAACCCGAGGAGCCGAGGAACCGAAGAACCCGAGGAACTCCGAGGAACCCGAGGAACCGAAGAACCCGAGGAACTCCGAGGAACTCCGAGGAACTCCGAGGAACCGACGGAACTCCCGAGGAACCGCCTCTAAACGAGAGAAGGATCTCCGGACGCGGCTGCTGCCGCATCCTGAGATCCTTCGACACGCCGGTCGTCGATGACCGGAGTACGTTGCAGCGAACTACATTTCGTTGGTTCCCTCGTCGCCGTAGTCGCCGAGGGAGAGCTGCTCGTTGCCACCGGGGAGGATTGCTTTCGCCTGCTCGACGACTTTCGCGCCGGCGTTGCGAACCTTCACGGTGACGCGACGGACGGCCTTTTTCGCTCTGGTGACCATCGGCTTCTTCGCGGCAGGCTTGCGGGCCGGAGCTTTCTTTGCGGCCTTGCGAGGGGCGGCAGCCTTCTTCGCAGCGGCACCGCTCTTGCGAGCTGGAGCTTTGCGAGCAGGTTTCTTCGCAGCAGCCTTTTTCGCGGCAGGCCGTTTCGCGGCAGCCTTCTTCACCGCGGGCTTCTTCGCCGCGCTCTTTTTAGCGGCGGGTCTCTTCGCGGCGACCTTCTTCTTCGCGGCCGGCTTCCTGGGGGCTGCTTTCCTTGCAGCAGATTTCTTCGGAGCAGACTTCTTCGCGACGGACTTTCTGGCGGCTGGCTTCTTCTTTGCCGCGGCCTTCTTCTTTGCAGCCATATGTTGTCTCCTTGTCAAAAGAATCGGATGGGGAGCCGTACTTTTTGATCAGAGCACCTTTGCTGCTTTGCAACCCGGTGTACGTGTTGCACGAATTTCAATGTAGACGAACATGACACGATTGTCACGCAGCTCGGTACTGCTTCGATGGATGCTTCCGCTGTTCATTGCGGTGTTCATCGCGGCGGAAGCCTTCGCGATCTACATCTTCATCCTCGATCGGAGGATCGTGCGCGAGCTCCGCGGGCAGAGCTGGCGTGAACCAACGGTGATTCTCGGTCATGCCGTTGCGGGCAAGGGAGAGAAGGCGGCGAAGCCTCCCGAAGTTGCGCGTGTGTGGGGGCCCGACTGGCGGCCGACGCCACCTCTGTTGCTCGAGGATCTGCCGGATCACGTCGCTGACGCATTCATCGCGGCGGAAGACGAGCGGTTTCGCAAACATCTCGGAATCGATCCTGTCGGTGTGCTGCGAGCGATGTTCGCGAACCTGCGTGCCGGAGGGATCACGCAGGGTGGCAGCACGATTCCGCAGCAGGTCGTCAAGCAGCGCTATCTCAGCAACGACCGCACGTGGCGACGCAAGATCGTCGAGGGTGTTCTGGCAGTCGTGCTCGACGTCCGTCTGACGAAAGACGAGATTCTCGAGCTCTATCTCAACGACGTCTACCTCGGGCATCATCAAGGCGTCGCGATCCTCGGTATCGACGAGGCCTCGCGCATCTATTTCGACAAGCCACCCGCGAAGCTGCGCCTGCACGAGGCGGCGCTGCTGGCCTCGATCATCCGCGCGCCGAATCGCGACACACCCGACAAGCGTCCCGAGGTGGCTCGCACTCGGAGGAACGCGATTCTCGAAGTGATGAAGAACCGTGGATGGATCGACGAGGAGACGCATAAGACGGCGACCGCTGCGGCCGTAAAGCTCGATCGAGGTGCCCTGCCGGAGCGCGTTCATCCGTATTACCTTCGTGCGCTTCGCGGCGAAGTCATCAAAGAGGCCGGAATGCGTAGAGTGATCTCCGGAGGATTGACGATCACGTCGGAGCTCCATGCCGATGCGCAGAGCGCCGCGGAAAGCACGGTGCGAAAGGAGGTCTCGCGCCTGCAGGGGCGTTACAGCTGGATCCGCCGTCAGGCAGAGGGCGATCCGCTGCAGATCGCGATTCTTTCGGTCGATCCGAGCTCGGGCGGCATCCGGGCGCTCGTCGGAGGATCGGACTTCCGTCGCTCGCCGCTCGACCGGACCTCGCAGATGCGACGGCAGCCCGGCTCGGCGTTCAAGACGTTTGCCTATCTCTCGGCCATCGTCTCCAAACGAGCGACCACTGCAAGCCTGCTTCTCGATACGCCGCTCAAAGTGGACCTCGGCGGAAGCGATACGTGGGAGCCGCGCAACTATGACGATCGCTTCCGCGGCCGTGTGACGCTTCGCGAATCATTCGAGCGGTCTCTCAATGTGCCGACGGTGCGTCTGACACAGAAGATCGGACTTCGACAGACGGCGAGGAATGCAAAGGACTATGGCTTCTCGTCGATCAGCGCGATTCCGGCGATGCCGCTCGGCGTAGGCGAGGTGACGATGCGCGAGCTGACGGCGGCCTACACGGTGTTCCCGAACCTTGGAGAGCGGGTCGAGCCTTTCCTGCTGCGGCGTGTCACGGATCGTGAAGGGAAGGTGCTGTTCGAGCGCGAGATTCAGAAGAAGCGGGTCATCGACGCCAGCTCCGCGTACGTGATGCACTCGCTGCTTCGCGGCGTTGTCCGCCGGGGAACGGCGAGTCGTCTGTCTCGTTACGGTCTCGGGAGTGCCGCGGGAAAGACGGGGACGACGAACGATTATCGCGACGCCTGGTTCGTCGGCTACACGGCTGACATGGTGACGACGGTGTGGGTCGGCTACGATCGCGGAGCTCCTCTGCGGCTCTCCTCGTCCGAGGCTGCGATTCCGGTGTGGGGCTCCTACATGAGGCAGGTGAAGCATCGGGATCCCGATCCCGATCCGCCGGAGGGGGTGACGTTCCGGGAGATCGATCCGGAGTCGGGGATGCTGTGGCGCAAGGGGTGCCCGGGTCCTGTGCGCGAGGTGTTTCTCGATGGGACGGCGCCGACGCGCCATTGTCCGAGTGGGGTGCTCGGCAAGATCGTGCGACGCGTGCTCTTCGACGACGAGCATTTCGACGAGCCGGCAGCGATCACCTTCGAAAGGTTCCGGGAGCTTGCCAACGAGATCGACCAGAACAGGCAACAGGTCGAGGGTGTTCTCGACCGGCTGAGCCGCCTTTTCGACTGAGCGGCCGGGCTCTCCGTTGACAGCACGCAAGGCCGGACCTACTCTGGTGCTGCTGGATTGATTTGAGGGGCCGCTTGCAACCAGCCTAAAAAAAGCTAAAGAGCCGGCACGAAGATGCGACTTCGATGGCCCCACGTCAATTGGCGTGGGGTTTTGTTTTTCCGGGAAAGACAGGGCCGACGTTCATGCAGGACTTCATCAAATCGATAGCAGACGAGCATGTGTACCTGTTCGATGGTGCGATGGGCACGATGCTCTACACCCGCGGAGTGTTCATCAACAAGTGTTACGACGAGCTGAATCTGCATAGTCCGGAGATCGTGCTCGAGATTCATCGCGAGTACGTGAAGGCAGGTGCGGAGATTCTCGAGACGAATACCTACGGTGCGAACCGTGTGAAATTGCGCGGCTTCGGTTTCGACGATGAGCTCCGTACGATCAACATGCGTGCGGCGGAGATCGCGCGCAAGGCGGCGGGGGATTCGGTTTACGTGGCCGGAGCGATCGGTCCGCTGGGGATTCGTCTGGAGCCGTACGGACCGACGGCACTCGAGGAGGCGCGGGACGTTTTTCGGGAGCAGGCCGAGGCGTTGCGGGATGCGGGGGTCGACCTCTTCGTCTGCGAGACGTTTGGGAACATCGCCGAGATCGAGCAGGCGATTGCGGCGATCCGCGATGTCTGCACGATTCCGATCGTCGCGCAGATGACGATCGGAGTCGACGGGCGGACGACATTCGGTGACATACCGCGGGTGATCGCGCAGCGGCTGGATGCAGCCGGAGCCGACGTGATCGGACTGAACTGCTCGGTTGGTCCTGACCTTCTGCTCGATGCGATCGAGGAGATGGCTTCGGCGACGCCGAAGAAGATTTCCTGTCAGCCGAATGCCGGTCTGCCTCGAGACGTCAACGGCCGGCAGATGTACATGGCGTCCCCCGAATACTTCGCGAAATACGCGAAGCGGTTGATTCACAAGGGAGTGAAGTTCATCGGGGGCTGCTGCGGAACGACACCGGAGCACGTGAAGATGATGGCGGATGCTGTCCGCCCTCTATCTCCGCGGCGAAGTTTCGTCGTCGTGGAGCGAAACGGAAAGGACGACAAGCCGGCGGGTGTAAAGCCCGCGCCGATGGAGACGCGCTCGAACTGGGGACGAAAGATCGCACGCGGTGAGTTCGTGACGACGATCGAGATCACACCTCCGAAGGGACCTAACCCGGAAGCGATGCTGCTATCGGTCGCGGCGATCCGTTCCGCCGGCGTCGACGCGGTGAACGTTCCCGACGGCCCGCGCGCGCAGAACCGCATGGGAGCGATTGCGGTTGCGGTACTGCTCCAGCAGCGGATCGGGATCGAGACCGTTCTGCACTACTGCTGCCGTGACCGCAATCTGCTCGGGATGCACTCGGATCTTCTCGGCTGCGCCGCGCTCGGACTGCGCAACCTGCTCCTCATCACCGGCGATCCTCCGAAGATGGGACCGTATCCCGAAGCAACCGCCGTCTTCGACATCGACTCGATCGGATTGACGAACATGGTCAGTCTGATGAACCACGGTCTCGACCTCGGCGGCAATCCATTCGGCGATCCGACGACGTTCACGGTCGGTGTCGGCGTCAATCCCGGCCATCTCGATCTCGATCATGAGTTGCGGCGTCTCGACTGGAAGGTCAAGGCGGGAGCGGAGTACGCCATCACGCAGCCTGTGTTCGACGTCGACGTCCTCGAGAACTTCATCGCGAAGATCGAAGACCTCAAGCTGCCGGTGGTGGCCGGCATCTGGCCGCTGCTCTCGTACCGCAACGCGCAGTTCATGAACAACGAGGTTCCCGGCGTGTCGGTGCCCGACGACGTGATGGAGCGGATGCGGATCGCCAGCGAGAAGGGGAAAGAGCACGGGATGCGGGAAGGGGTTGCGATTGCGAGGGAAACGCTCACGCGCGTGCGCCAGCGGGTCGCTGGGGTGCAGGTATCGGCGCCGCTGGGACGGGTCGACCTCGCGCTCGAGGTGTTCGATGGGCTGGTGACGGCGGACGTGCGCTTCGCGAATTGAGAATAACCCCGAGAAGGACCCCGTCATCGTGCGCCAGGGAGGGCGGGCGGTGCTTTCTGCCCGGTCGTCGACCAGGGGATCCTCTCCGTCCTCCGCCCCTCACACCCGCCCGCCCACACACGGGGCTCCGGCGGCTCGGGATGACAGACATGTTGTCAGGCTCTTGACCTGTCATCCCGAGCGTAGCGAGGGATCTGGGTGGAGGGGCGGTGCCATTCACGTGCATCGCATCGCCCGCCCCCCCCCGGCGCACGATAAGGGGATCCTTCGACCGTCCTTCACCCCTCCCACCACCACACCCACCCTCGGGGTTACGGCGACTCAGGATGACAGCGTGGATGACAGGGTTTCGAGCCCGCCTCACCTTCGCTGAATCACCGTGATCGACACGTCGTCTTCGGGTGGGACGTTGCCCATGAAGGTACGCCATTCGCCGACGAGATCGTCAACGAGCGTCTGCGGGCCGGCCTCCGGGTGCCAGCTTCCGATGGATTCGACGCGCGCGTCGCCGAATTCGCGCTCACCGGCGTTACGCGATTCGGTGAGACCATCCGAGTGCAGCAGGAGGCGTTCGCCGCGAGCGAGCGAGCCGCCGACGATTTCCCAGGTCAGACCGGCCTTCACTCCCAACGGGTAGGCGCCTCTTCCGATCCGCTCGACGACTCTTCCGGAAGTGTCGAGCTTGAGGACCGGCGGATGACCGGCGATTGTCGCGACGTACGAGCCTCCCGGCGACAGCAGCAGGTAGCAGCAGGAGAAGAAGGATCGCGATCCGCCGGTGCGACAAAGGATCCGGTTGAGGGAAGCGATGATCGATGGAGGCGAAGGCTCGACCTCGAGTTGCGTGCGAAAGGCGGCGTGGGCTACGGCCATGACGAGGCCGGCGGCCATCCCATGTCCGGACGCGTCTCCGAAAAGCACGGCGAGGCGGCCGTCGGTGAGAGGGACGAAGTCGTAGATGTCGCCGCCGACTGTGTTCGCGATGCGGTTGAATGCCGCGATGTCCCACTGTTCATTCTTCGGCATCTGCTTCGGGATCAGGCTCGCCTGGAGATCGCGCGCGAGCTGAAGCTCGTCGCGGAACTTGACCTTGTCGATCAACTCCATGGCGAGGAGGAGCGTCATCAGAAGGAAAGCCGCTGCCAGCTCCACGAACGTCCAGAGTGGCGGATCGTCCATCCGGGTGAAGATCGAGCCGAGCAGGAAAAAGAATGCGACGAATGAGAGAGCAAAGAGAATCCTGCGCTGCGGGGCGAGGCGGGTGGCGAGTCCGTAGAAGATCGCGCTGATCGTCCTGGCGAATCTGCGGAGGCGGCCAGGTTCCTTCTCGATCGACGTGCCCTGCTCACCGATGAGGATCTTCTTCGTCTCGGGCCACTCGAGCGAATAGAGGTTGGTCACGTCGGCGGTGGTCAGCGACGAGACGGTGCTCCTGCCGAGGGTGATCCAGTCACGGAAGCGCGCCACGAGGGGATTGTACGAAGAACGAGGCCTGAAGGTTCAGTGGCGGGTACACTGTCGAAATGCCTGGCAGGATGTGGTTGCTGGCGTTCGCTCTCGCGTACGGCCTGGTCGCGCATGGTCAGGAGTTGCCTTTTACCCACTTCACTCCCGGCGCCCTGCTCCCCTCGGCAAGTGTCCAGAAGATCATCCAGGATCGCCAGGGGTACATCTGGCTCGCGTTCTACACGACCGGTATCTCCCGCTACGACGGGCATTCGATCGAGAGCTATGGCGTAGCCGACGGGATCTCCGATCCGACGGTCAGGGAGCTCGTCGAGGATGCGAACGGGCGTCTGTGGGTCGGTTCGGAGTCGGGGCTCGTGGTGTCGGAGCGGCCGCTCGCCTCGTATGGACCTGGCGAAAGGCTTCGGTTCGTTTCAAGAGCGGACAGGGTGCAGCTCACGCGCTCGCGGATGCGTCGCAACTGTCTGGTCGCAACGCCCGATGGCTGGGTCTGGGCCGCCACGCAGGAAGGCATCATCCGCTATCGGTTCGACGGGTCGAGCGGTGAAGTCGCCGAGGTGCGCAGCACCTCGATGGACGAGCTGGACGGAACGATGGCGATGCTGGTCAGACGCGACGGCACGGTGCTTACGAGTCAGACGAACGGCGAGATCGTCGCGCTGTCAATGGATGGTGCGTTCGCGGGTGTGATCGCTGCCGTCGACTCGCCGGCTACGGCCATGGCTGAGATGAAGGATGGACGGCTGCTCGGCGGTGGGACGGACGGTTTGGTCTGGATACTCGGCGACGATGGCGTGCGGGTCGTGAACCGTGACCTGACCGAGCGGATCGTCTCAGTCGTTCCGACGCGCGACGGGCGAGACATTTGGGTTGCGAGTCTGGGCAGTGGCGCAGTCAGGATCGATGCGTCAGAGCCCGCGCGCCGGTTTGCCGTCGGACGACCGAACGGTCTGCTGGGCGAAACGCTCTGGACGCTGCTCGAGGACAGGGAAGGGAATCTATGGTTCGGAGAGAACGGAGGCGTCTCGCGACTGCGCAATGGCTACCGTGCCTTCCACGCATGGACGGCGCGAACCTCGCCCGCGCTTCCCGACCCGAGCGTGTTCGCCGCGCTACCGGCGGGCACTTCCGCCGGGCGCTGGAATGAGACTACCTGGGTAGGGACCGGCGGGGGCCTCACGGCGATGACGCCCACCGGCGCTTCGACGCTCACGGTTGCGGAAGGCCTGCATTCGAATCAGGTTTATGCAATTGCGGCTGATGATGCTGGCCGTCTATGGGTCGGTACGTCAGCGGGGCTGAACGCCCTGTCCGCGCCCGGTGCCGAGCCGCCCCCGCTAACAGCCTCGAGGCGCACGACCACGAGTGTCGCCGGTCTGCCAATCGTCGTGACGTCACTGGGACTCGACTCGACCTACGCGGCGCGAAAAGTCGGAGACCTGATGTGTTTCGGTGGAAGCTGGGGGACCGGTTGCATGTCGCGCGACCGCTGGTACCTGTTTCGAGGCCGCGCCGGTCTTGCGGGCGCAGGGGCGACGAGCCTCGCGGTCGATGACGATGGCCATCTCTGGGTCGGCTCGATCGACCGCGGTCTGTACCGATCGACCGCACCGCTGGAGAGAATTCTGACGCACGTCGTCACTGGAGGACCGACGGGCGACGAAGTGATGAATCCGATTTTCGCGCCGGTGTGGAACACCACGAGCGGCGCGCCGACCGATGGGGTTCGGTCGTTGCTTTTCCATCGCGGGAAGATCTGGATCGGCACCGGTACCGGGCTGTCCGTTCTTTCGCCCCAGCGTCCGTTTCCCTCCCGAACGGTATTCACCGGCCGGGCAGTCGTGGGGGTGATTCCGTCGGTATCGGGTGACAGCCTCTGGGTGAGCAATAACGCCGGACTGGTCGAGATCGACGCGGAGTCCGAACGGGAGCTTTCGCGCGTGACGAAGGCGGATGGGCTGCTCGACGATGAAGCGTGGGCGTACGGTTCGCTGAGCAGCGATCTCGACGGCCGTATCCATCTCGGCACCCCGAGTGGCCTCTCGATCTTCGTGCCCGAAGCGCGTCAGACGTCGGCGCACGTGCCGATCGTCCGGCTGCGGCGGTTCGAGAGAGGTGCTGACAATGAGATCGGTCTCGAGTACGCAGCCCTCTCCTTCGCCGACGAGTCGCGGGTCCGCTACAGCACGAGACTGAGGGGATTCGATCGGGATTGGTCCGCTGTGACCGCGGACTCGAAGATTCGCTATACCAATCTGCCGGCGTACCTCTTTGCGCGTCACTACACATTCGAAGCCAGAGCGCGCAATGGCGAGGGCGACTGGTCGGCACCACTGACCTATGACTTCAGCGTACTCCCGCCGCTGTGGCTTCGCTGGTGGGCCGTGATTCTTTACCTGGCAATGCTCGTGACCGGCGTCTGGTTCCTGAACCGATTCCGGATGCGACAGTTGAAGCGCAAGAACCGGATGCTCGAGGATCTGGTTCTGAGCAGGACCGAAGAGATCCGTGAGCAGGCGCGGGAGCTTGCGACCATCGACCGCATCGTCGAGGTCATCAACCGCGAAGTTGCGCTGGAAAACGTTCTGGCCAGCATTCTCGAGCAGGGGATGAAGCTGTTCCCGCGAGCCGAAAAAGCGGTGTTTCTCAAGTTCGACCACGAAACCGGACGGACGGAGGTCGCAGCCGTCGCGGGCTATGACCCCGATCCCTTCAAGGGGATCTCTCTCTCATTCGAGGAGGCGATGCGCCGCTACTCCGAGCGTGCCGAGCAGCTCGAGGAGGGGGTGTACCTCATCAAGTCGGCCGACTTCCGCCATCTGGCTGCGGCCGAAAAGACGGCCCATCTTCCGGTACCGAAGGCGATGCTCACGATGGCAGTGACGCTCGGCGGACGGATGGAAGGGTTCCTGATTTTCGACAATTTCTCGGATGACGATGCGTTCGGACGGTCCGATCTGCAGAAACTCGCCCGCGTACGCGAACACGCCGTCTCCGCGATCGCAAAGGCACGGATTCTCCGAGAGCTGCAGATCAAGAATCAGCAGGCCGAGGAGGCGAATCGAGCCAAGAGCATCTTCCTGGCGAACATGAGCCACGAACTGAGAACACCAATGAACGCGATCATCGGCTTTTCGGAGATTCTCGTGGAGCGGCTGCACGACCATCTCGAGCCGAAGTACGTCGGGTTCCTCAAGTCGATTCTCCAGTCTGGCCAGCATCTGCTGAGCATCATCAACGACATCCTCGACCTCTCGAAAGTGGAGGCGGGGAAGATGGAGCTCTACCCGGAGTCCTTCCCCGTTCGCGCCGGAATCGAGAGCGTCTGCCAGGTCATGAAGGGCCTGTCGGGAAAGAAGTCGATTACGTTCGAGATCGACGTTGCGGAGGATGTGACGCGGATCGAAACCGACCACGCAAAGTTCAAACAGATTCTCTACAACCTGTTGTCGAACGCCGTGAAGTTCTCTCCTTCCGGGTCGACGGTAAGGATTCTCGCCCGGAAACATGGCGAGTCGATCTCGATTTCGGTGATCGACCGCGGGATCGGCATCGCGAAGGAGCACCTCGACGTCATCTTCGACGAATTCCGCCAGATCGAGACCGCGACCAGCCGCACTTACGGCGGAACCGGCCTCGGTCTGTCACTCGTCAAGAAGTTCGTCGAACTGCAGCGGGGCTCACTCTCCGTGAAAAGCGTCCCGGGCGAAGGAAGCGAGTTTACGTTCACTCTGCCGCTTCGTTTCGCCGGAACGGCAATCCCGACGCCGATCATCGGGCCGGGTGGTGTCGTCGTCCCTCCTGGAGAACGGGTGCTCGTCATCGAAGATGAGGATCAGGCGTTCGATACTCTGAGCGCCTATCTCCAGTCCGCCGGCTACGTGGCCATCCGGGCACGGACGGGCGAGGAGGCGCTGAAGCTTGCCCGGCTCATTCAGCCGCGAGCCATCACTCTCGATCTCGTACTGCCTGGGATCGAGGGGTGGCAGGTCCTGCGCGCGCTGAAGAACGACACGGCGACCTCGACGATACCCGTTGTGATCGTCTCGCTGATCGAGAACCGCGAACTCGGAATGGCCTTCGGTGCCGAGGACTATTTCGTCAAGCCGGTCGATTGGCCGCGCCTGCTCAAGCGGCTCGCGGAACTGACGGGAAGGGGCCGGAAGTCCCGCGATGCGCGTCTTCTGCTGGTGGACGACGACGAGTCGGTGCAGACGCTGCTCGAGTACGAGCTTTCGAGGGAGGGGTATCTGCTGGACCGCGCCAGCTCGGGTGCGGAAGCGCTTCAGCTGGTGGAGCGGTCGCGACCCGACGTCATCATTCTCGATCTGATGATGCCGGAGATGAGCGGCTTCGAGCTTGCCGAGCGACTTCGCGCCGGGGAGTCGACTTCAGAGATTCCGATCCTCGTGCTGACGGCGAAGGACCTGACCGCCGCCGACCACGAGCGGCTGCGAAGCGGCGTGAACGGGCTCGTGATGAAAGGAAGCGCGGCTTCGGCGAGTCTCATTCGCGCCTTGCGCTCACTCGAACCGACGGAAGCCTGAGAGCAGGCCGCAGTATCAGGCGGCGAAGGAATCAGTCTGCTGCTGCTTCGATCAGAGTCCTGTAGCGGACAACGTCGCTGGTGATCTGGATGTATGGGAGCGCCTGCGTCAACGCCCGACGTGCCTCGGCGTGACGGCCTGTCTCGTACGAGGCGACGGCGATGTAATAGCGGTACGGTTCTTCTCCCGGCTGAAGCGTGCCGATTCGTTCGAAAGCGGCGAGCGTTCCTTCGAAATCGCGGGAGCGGTAGAGGCCCTCGGCGACTCGGAGCTGTTCGCGATGGCTCAGCGCCGGATACGCGAGGAGCTGCCGGTAGATTTTCCGTGCCGCCGCCATATCGGCAGTCGTGAGGAACTGTTCGGCGGCCTGCAGCTCGGCGGGGACGTTGACGGTTGTTGATGTAGCCGCCGGGTCGGTGCGTGCCGGCTGTGCCGCCGGCGGTGTCGACGAAGGAGTCGGGGCAGGTTGCGCAGGCTTTGCCGCGCCCGAACTCGCAGGTGACGGCGACGCGGTCGTCGAAGCTGCCTGCGTCGAGGCGGGAGGTGGCGTTGATGCTGCCTGGCGCTGCGAGGCTGTCTTCTCTGGTGGGGCTGATGCCGCCCGGGATTGCGCAGCGGTAGAGCCTGAAGGGGGAGTGGTCGGTGCCGCTTGCGAAGAAGCGGGAGTCTGCGCTGTCGCAGGCAGGGGTGCGGGCTTTTGAGCCGGCGCAGAAGCAGCGGCTGGAGGAGGTTGCGTTGCGGCAGCCGGTGGAGTGGCGGGAGTCGCCTGCTGTCTCGTTGCCGTCTGGCGGGGAGGGGGAGTCGCCTGCGGTACAGGTCTCGCCTGGCCGGGGGCGGCAGTGGCACGAGTCGTTCCAGCGGGAATCGCAGCCGTCGTTCTCGAGACGGGTTCTGTCAGGTAGGCAAACTCCGATGGAGTCAGCAGGCGCGCGGCGAGACCTTCGAAGGAACTACGCAGCGGATCCGAAATCGCGACCCTGGCATAGCTGCGAGAGATGCGCTCAGCTGCGAGCACCCGTCGCGCCGCATCGAGTGCCCGCTCCGGCTGGGTGAGCTGATCGTACGCGATGGTCAGGTACACCTGGGTCTTCGAGTAGAGCGGAAGGTCGTCGACCATGCCGAAAGCGGCGATCCGGAGTTGATCGACCGCTTCCTGATAGCGGGCCGCTTCGAATGCGCTGACGCCGCGGCGCTGCAGGTTGAGGTAAAACTCGGCCGAAGGATTCGCCGCCAGCGGTTGAGCGATCGCGGAGAGGAGCAGCCAGAGTAAAGTGTTTACAAGGTTCTGTCGCATGGTCGGATTCTCGGATGAACAGGACGTACGTGCTCTGAATTGCGGAGATGCGACCTCGAAGCTCGCAATTCTGCCACAAGGCCACGTGCAGTGTGCTGCTGAGGTACCATCGGACCCATGAGTATCGGCCGGAATGTCGTGATCGTCGGTGGGGGACTCGCCGGGCTCTCCGCGGCGATCTATCTGGCACGGGGAGGGAGATCCGTCACTTTGTTCGAGAGGCGGCGGAGCCTCGGCGGCCGGGCCGTCACCCAGCTCAGGCAAGGTTTCCGATTCAACCTCGGAGCGCACGCGTTCTATCGCGGCGGGGCGGGTGCGGCTGCGTTCCGGGAACTCGGCGTACCGATCGTGGGCGGCCTTTCTCCGCGCCGGGGGACGGCGATCCTCGAAGGCGAGGAGTACAAGCTTCCGATGGGGTGGCTATCGCTGCTGACCACCTCGCTTCTTCCGCTGTCAGCCAAGCGCGAGGCGGCAGCCATCCTGCTCCGGATCAGAAGGAACACGGTCGGTGAGACCACCGGTCTCACGCTTTCGGGTTGGCTCGACGCGAACACCTCCGGAGAACGGGCGCGGCTCGTCCTCGAGGCGCTCTTCCGGCTCTCTACATATTCGGACCGCCCGCACGAACAGAGCGCCGCTCTCGCCCTGGCGCAGATGCGCATCGCCATGCGGGGGACTCTCTATCTTCACGAGGGATGGCAGCGCATCGTCGACTCGCTACACAGCGCTGCGGTGACGGTTGGCGTGAACTTCGTGACCAGCTCGCGCGTCGTTTCGATCGAGCACGACGGTGCAGTGCGTGCCGTCCACCTCGGCGGACTGGAGCTCGATGCCGATCAAATGGATACTCAGTCGCTGTCGCTCGCGGAGGCGACCGAGCGGGCCGAAGGCGCCCGCCTTCCGGCCGATACCGTGCTCCTCGCAGTCGATCCTGCGACGGCGGCCGAACTGGCCGGCGATGTGGGAGATTCGTGGCGAACCGCGCAGCCGGTCACTGCTGCGTGTCTCGACGTTGCTCTGCGAAGGCTTCCCGCTCCTTCGCGGTCGTTCGCGCTCGGAGTCGATCATCCTGTTTACCTCTCGGTCCATTCATCCGTTGCCCAGCTTGCTCCGAAGGGCGGCGCGCTGATTCACATGGCGCGCTACATGGACGGGGCCCGCGCTGCCGGATCTTCCTCGCTATCGCCCGCGGAGGTGGAGAGCGAACTGGAATCACTGCTCGACCGGATGCAGCCGGGATGGCGTGAAGTCCTGGTGCATCGCCGTTTCCTGCCTGCCATGACCGTCTCGAACGCGATCGGCTCTCCTTCCGCGCCACGCCCCTCGCATGTCACGCCGGTCCGTGGACTCTTCCTGGCAGGAGACTGGGTCGGAGGGGAAGGGCTGCTGTCCGACGCCGCCATGTCGAGCGCGCGGGCGGCGGCCAGGAGCATTCTGGCTGGTGTCTAGCTATTTTCTGGACGACGAAGCTTTGTGAGTCAAAAACCGGGCTCGGGCTCGGGCTCGGGCGCGGGCTCGGGCCCGGGTCACGATGGCCAACTGAAAGACGTCGAGCTTCTCGTGGTCGAAAGGCATGAGGCTCACTCCTCCTTCACTCTCCGTCAGCGCGATGACCTGCTGACTGGATTTGTCAGCACGGCGGTAGGCAGCCTCGATCCTGGTAGCTTCGGAGGCGATAGCCGAACGGGCCCTGAAGGGTGTGCAATCGCGCGATGTTTTTCCCGGGCCCGGGCCCGAGCCCGGGTCTTTGACTCCCAATATCTTTGGGGAGTTATAGCTAGATCCGGCTGATGGTGATTCCGCCGCCGCTTGTCCGGAGAGTGAGCTTCGGGCCTCCGCCGTTGATCTGCCCGCGAACTTCGTTCTTTCCGATCTTCCCGTGTACGGTGACGGGGATATCTGCGCGTACACCGCCGCCGCTCGCTCGCGCATCGACATCGACCGCGACACCTGGGTTGAGCTCGACCTTGACTCGCCCACCAGAAGTGCTCAGGTGTGAGTCGGCGGATGGCTGTCCGGAGATCCGTGCCTGAATCGATCCGCCTGAGGTTCGGGCGTCGACGCTGCCGGCGACATCGTCGATCCGGATGCTTCCGCCTGAGGTTTTGGCAATCACATTGCCAGCGATTCTGGCGAGCTGAATCGATCCGCCGGAGGTCCTCGCATCGACAGGGCCACGCGTGTCACCGATGGTGATCGAGCCGCCGGAGGTATGAGCCGTCAGCGGAGACGAAGCGCCGGATACATCGATCGATCCGCCAGACGTCCGAAGGGAGCTGCGACCGGCGAGCGTACCTGTGCGGATTCTGCCTCCCGAGGTTCGTGCGTCGACGGTCCCGCCCATGTTGGCCAGTTCGATTCCTCCGCCTGAGGTGCGAACCTCGACGTTGTAGCGGGCCGGGACGCGAATGTTCCACTGCACCTTGTAGTTGGCGGTCCAGTGCGTCCGAATCCGTTCGAAATCGCTCGAGATGGTGACGTCGTTCCCGCTCTGCGAGAAATCGATCCGGTGCTCTGCGAGGATGTCTTCAGCGCGTAGCCCGCTGGCTCGGCGCTGGACTTCCACCGCGACGCCGTCCCCTCCCGTGACGATCTTGATGCTGCCGATGCGTGCATCGAGGCGAAGGGTTCCCCCCTCAGCCACCGCGAAAGAGCGGCGTACGATGTCGTCGGCCGCCTCGGCGGCGGGCGTGAAAGCCAGAAGCAGGGCGAATGCGGCAATTGCGGTCGAATGACGGCTCATGATTTCAGATCCTCCGGTCAAGCGCGGACTGCTTCAGGAGGGCGAGCCCGGCTGTAGTGCAGTCCTGTATCGGCGACTCCAGCGAGTCGTCGCTCTGAGCTCTCTTACGCGGCGGGCGGCCGAAGGTTTGAAGTACACTCCGCCGATATGCCGATCGACGACGCAGAATTCAAACTGGCGCTGTCGCACTTCGTCAGCGGAGTCACCGTCGTGACCACCGTAAACGAAGGTATTCGCTACGGGATGACGGTCGCCTCCTTCGCCTCGCTCTCTCTCAATCCTCCTCTGGTCGTGATCTGTATCGAGAAGACCGTGAAGTCGCACGACGCGATCGCCGCGGCCGGAGTCTTCGGAGTCAGCATTCTCGCGGAATCGCAGGCGGAGCTGTCGAACCGCTTCGCCTCACGGCGTGATGATAAGTTCGCAGACGTCGCGCTTCGTGAAGGAGCACTGGGAGTGCCGCTCATCGAAGGTGCCATCTGCACCCTGGAATGCCGCGTTCACAGCCAGCTGCCTGGCGGCGACCATACGATATTCGTCGGCGAGGTGGAGAGCATCTCGACCAGCGAAGATGCTCCTCTCGTCTATTTCAGAAGTGGTTATCGCCAGCTGGCGTAACGGTAAACGTCTTCCAATCCCGGTTGATGCACGACATGAGTGAAACCCTCCGCACGACCTTCCGGCGAATGCTGCGCCTCGAGAACCGGCGTGCGGCGATCCGGCCAGGTCGCCTCGAGCGCATCAGTGATTTCGAGTCCGTCATTCTCAGTAATCGACGTGAGGTGAGCGTCTATCTGCCTGCCGGCTACGATGAGCATCCCGAGCGCCGCTATCCAGTGCTGTACATGCAGGACGCGCAGAATCTCTTTGATGCCGAGCGGGCCTACATTCCGGGACAGCACTGGAGGCTCACTGAGGCGGCGGATGCGGCCATCGGGGAGCGAACCGCGGCGCCGGTCATCATCGTCGGAGTCGACCACGCCGGCGTCGGAAGGATGGACGAGTACACGCCGGTCCGCGATCGGAAGCACAAGGGAGGGGGACGTGCTGATACCTACGGTCGAATGCTCGCCGAGGAGCTCAAGCCGGCGATCGACTCGCAATTTCGCACGCTGCCGGAGCCAGAATGGACCGCGGTCGGCGGCTCGTCGCTCGGAGGACTCGTCTCGCTCTATCTGGTTCTGACGCGCCCCGAGCTGTTCAGCAGGGCGATCGCGATGTCGCCGTCGATATGGTGGGGCGACCGGTACATCCTCGGAAAGGTCGATGCGTTCGAAGGAGAGCCACCGCGGCTCTGGACCGATATCGGAGGCCGTGAGGGTGCCGAGGCGCTGAGAGATGCGCGGGCACTGCGAGACCGAGCCGAAGCCCGCGGGTGGGGCGAGCCGGATTTCCGCTATTACGAGGATCGAAGAGCGGATCACAGCGAGCGCTCGTGGGCACGCCGTGCTCGCATGGCGCTGGAGTTTTTGTTTCCACCCGCGTAGTTTGCGAGAAGACATGGCGCTGCAAGACAGCCTTGGCCGGCCGATCCGCGACCTGCGTATCTCGGTGACGGACCGCTGCAACTTCCGCTGCACCTACTGCATGCCGAAGGAAGTGTTCGGCCGCGACTTCGCGTTTTTGCGGCACTCCGAGGTGCTCACCTACGAGGAGATCACGAGAGTCGCGCGTGTGATGGTCGCCGCAGGTGTGGAGAAGGTACGGCTGACCGGTGGCGAGCCGCTGCTTCGACGTGATCTGGAGTTGCTCGTCGGCCAGCTCTCCGCGGTTCGAGGGATCTCGGATCTGGCGTTGACGACCAACGGAGCGTTGCTCACGTCAAAGGTCGCGCGGTCATTGAAAGATGCGGGACTGCATCGCGTGACGATCAGTCTTGACTCGCTCGATGACGCCGTTTTCCGGCGGATGAATGACGTCGATTTCCCGGTGTCCCGCGTGCTCGAATCGATCGATGCCGCGGCGGAAAACGGACTCTCTCCGTTGAAGATCGACGTCGTCGTCAAGCGGGGATGGAATGATGCGGGATTCGTCGAGATCGCACGTCGATTCCGCGGCAGCGGACACATCGTCCGCTTCATCGAGTACATGGATGTCGGGAACACGAACGGCTGGAGGATCGACGACGTGGTTCCGGCCGCGGAGATACTCGAAGCTCTTCAACGCGAATGGCCGCTCGTGCCAGCGGAGCCGAATTACCTCGGCGAGGTGGCGGCGAGGTGGCGGTATGAAGATGGTGCGGGCGAGATCGGGATCGTTTCTTCCGTGTCGCAGCCGTTCTGCCGGGACTGCACCCGTGCGCGGCTCTCGGCCGACGGCCGTCTGTACCTCTGCCTGTTCGCCGGCGAAGGCCACGATCTCCGGCCGCTGCTCCGCGGCGGAGCGACTGATGAGGAGTTGCTCTCATTCATCAGTACTGTGTGGCGCGGACGTGACGATCGCTATTCGGAGATTCGCTCCGCGTCGACACCCGCGATGCGCAAGATCGAGATGTCGCATATCGGCGGGTAGGTGACCGTCCTGTGGCGAGGCTCACCAAAGGCCGCGGCAGGGGCGCTCGCAGGAATCGAGCTTTGTCGCCCCTCTCCCCGCGATCCTAGCGGGGAGAGGGTGGCCCTGAGCGAAGCCGAAGGGCCGGGTGAGGGGCTGCGCCACGGGCCATAGCGAGCAAGCTGCAAGGCGCCGTCAGTGCGCGGCTGCCTGTGCTTCTTTCGCTTTCTTCGACTCGGCGATGATCTTTTCCTGAAATTGTCTCGGCACTTCTTCGTAGTGCGAGTACTCCATGTGGAAGCTGCCGCGGCCCTGCGTGATGGAGCGCAGGGTGGAACCGTACGTCAGCATCTCGGACATCGGGACGCGGCCGTGAATCGTCTGCATTTCTTCTTCGGCGTCGACGCCCTCGACACGGCCGCGCCGCGAGTTGAGATCGCCCATGATGTCGCCGACGTATTCGGCTGGCGCGCTGATGTCGACCTTCATGATGGGCTCGAGCAGAGTCGGCTTTGCGAGTTCCATTCCCTGCTGGAAGGCGAGCGAGCCGGCGATCTTGAAGGCCATTTCCGAGGAGTCGACGTCGTGATACTGCCCGTCCTTGAGGCGGACACGAAAATCGACGACAGGGAATCCGGCGAGGAAGCCCTTCACACGTGCGTCCTGAATGCCTTTCTCGACGGCGGGGATGTACTGGCGCGGGATCGAGCCACCGAAGATCTCGTCCACGAACTCGAAGTCGCCGCCGCGCGGCAACGGCTCCATCGTGATTTTGCAGTCGGCGAACTGGCCATGCCCTCCTGACTGCTTCTTGTGCCGTCCATGAGCGTCGGCCGCTCGCGTGATCGTCTCGCGATACGGGACTTTCGGAGGATGCAGTACGACATCGACGTTGTATTTCTTCTTCAGCTTCGCCACGACGATCTCGACGTGAAGCTGCCCCTGGCCGCTGATGAGGAACTCCTTCGTCTGCTCGTCGCGGGCAAAGCGAATGGTCGGGTCTTCTTCAATGATGCGATGGATCGCGGCGCCGAGCTTGTCCTCGTCTCCCCGAGCCTTCGGCTCGACCGCAAATGCGATCGCCGACTCGGGGTAATGCAGAAACTCGAGCACGATCGGATGATCCTTCGCCGAGATCGTGTCGCCGGTTGCTGTGTCCTTCAGTTTCGCGACCGCTCCGATGTCGCCGGCGCGGAGCTCGGGGATCGCCATCTGCTGCTTGCCCTGCAGCACCTGCAGCTTCCCGATCCGCTCTTCATGATCCCGGGAGGCGTTCCAGCAGGGATGGTCCGACTGGATCGTGCCGGAGTAGACGCGGAACAGCGAGACGCGGCCCGAAAAGGGATCCGAGAACGTCTTGAAGACGAGAGCGGAAGGGAACGCCTCGGGGCGCCTCTCGAACGTCAGATCATCTCCTTTGGGGCTCTTCCCATTGACGCTGCTGACTGCGTCCGCCGCGGGGAGGAGTGAGACGAACGCATCGAGCATGGCATGGCCCCCGATGTTCTGAGACGCCGATGCGAGGAAAACCGGGTAGATCTGGTGATGACCGACTTCGCGGCGAAGTCCGTCGATCAGCTCTTCCTGGGAAAGCCCTCCCTGCTCGAAGAAGCGTTCCATGAGGGTGTCATCTCCCTCGGCCACCTTTTCGATCAGTTTCTCGCGCCAGTCATCGGCCTCCGCTTTCAGCTCCGCCGGAATCTCCTCGATCGAGTAGGTGCCGGAACCATTCGGCTCGTAAAGCCACGCCTTCATGGAGACCAGGTCGATGACCCCGTGGAAGTTCTTTTCCTCACCGATCGGGAGTTGCAGGGGGATGACGTTCTTTCCGAATTTCGACTGCAGCGCGTCGAGCGTTCGTGTGAAGGACGAGCGCTCGCGGTCCATCTTGTTCATGATGATCACGCGTGGCAGCTCGTATTCCTCGGTGAACTTCCACACCTTCTCGGTCGTGACCTCCACGCCTGTGACTCCGCTCACGACCACGGCTGCCGCATCGGCGACTCGGAGGGCAGACTTCGCCTCCATGATGAAGATCCCGAAGCCCGGCGTGTCGAGCAGATTGATCTTCGTGTCCTTCCATTCGGCGAATGCAATCGCCGTCGAGATCGAGTGCTGGCGATCGACCTCGTCCTGGTCGAAGTCGGTGACGGTCGTCCCGTCCTCGACGCGTCCCATCCTCGTCACGGCTCCGGCGTCGAACAGCAGCTGGGAGACCAGGGTCGTTTTGCCGGTATCGTTGTGCCCGACGACCGCCACGTTGCGAATCTCAGAACCCGAATAGACCTTCATGCGCGCGACTCCCTAAGGGAATTTCAGCAACAGGCGTGACATCATAATTTAAAATCTTCGGGCGGCATCCGGTGCCCGATACAGTCCAATCTGCCGACCCGCGCTATCATTACCGGCTAATGCAGTTTTCATTCGGTCCAGAACGGGGGGGCGCGACAGCCCCGGAGATGAGATCCAATTGAAACTCGGGCGTTACGAGATCGTTCGTGAACTGGGCAAAGGGGCGATGGGAATCGTCTATCTGGCCAAGGATCCTCTGATCGGGCGCATGGTCGCGCTCAAGACCATCCGTGTTGCTGGTAACGCGGACGACGAGGAGGCGAAGGAGTTCCAGCAGCGGTTCGTGCGCGAGGCGCAGGCGGCGGGAATCCTCAACCATCCATCGATCGTCACCGTTCACGACATCGGGCAGGCCGAGGACGGCACGTCCTTCATCGCCATGGAGTTCGTCGAGGGACAGAACCTGAAGGAGGTGCTCACTCAGGGACGTCCACTCTCATTCGACCAGCTGGGCGACATCATCGCGCAGGTGGCCGAAGGGCTCGACTTTGCCCATGCGAAAGGAATCGTCCACCGCGACGTCAAGCCGGCGAACATCATCGTGCTGGATGGCAATCGGGCGAAGATCACCGACTTCGGTATCGCGAAGATCGCCGAAGGGGGCGCCAATCTCACCAGCACCGGACAGTTTCTCGGAACGCCGAACTACATGGCTCCGGAGCAGGTCAAAGGTGCTCCGGTGGATGGACGAACCGACATCTTCTCCCTCGGGATCTGCCTGTACGAGTGCCTTACGCGCCGGAAGCCCTTCGGGGGTGACTCGCTCACATCGATCTCCTACAAGATCGTGCATGAGCCGTTTCCTCCCCTGCAGGAGCTCAATCCGCAGATTCCTGAAGGATATGAAGCGGTCGTAGCCGGCTGCCTCGCCAAAGAGCCCGCTCGCCGTTATCAGCGTGCTCGCGACGTAGCGAACGCGATCCGTGCCGTGATTCGTGGCGAGAAGCCGTCGTCCCTCTCCGATGTCACGTCGGTCGAGGAGACGATGATCACCCGCGACCAGAAGCATCCCACGATGGACGTACCATTTCCGGACGCTACCACCCCCCGGGCGGCTGGATCTGGACTCGCGGGTGCGTCAGCCGAGAGCGCCGGAAGCGGAACGCTGGTCGGCAAAGTGGCGCAGGAAGGGACGGAAGCGGCTCGTCTGCTGATGACCGGGGTCACCCGCCTGGGCTCGATGCCGATCTGGCGCCGTCGCATGCCTCCAGTACTGTTTTTTGGAGTGATCGTCGTTCTGGCCGCGATGCTCCTTGGAGCGGTGACCTTCCTGCGTGGTGCGCAGGCTGAGATCCCCGCGATCGACACGGCGGCCGAATCGCGGCGATCGCAGGAAAGGGCTTTGCGACTCGAGGCGAACAGCCTGCTGAGGCAGGGACGTGTGGTCGAAGCCTACGCGAAGTTCGGTGAGCTGCAGCGTCTTGCGCCGAACTCGAGCTACGTAGCGGACAATCTGCAGAAGCTCGGCGCCATCCAGCAGCAGGAAGAGATCAGCAAGCAGCAACTGGCCGAGGCCGATCTGATGTTTCAGGAAGGGGTCGTGCTGCTCGATCAGCGTAACTACGACGGCGCGATCGAGCTTTTTCGTGAGGCGCTCAGCCTGAACCCGAACTATGTCGCTGCAACCGAGCATCTCGAGTTCGCGTTGAGCGAACAACAACGTGTCGAAGGGGCAACAGCAGCAAACCGGAGGGATCTCGACCTCGGGCAGCAGTCGGGCGATGGCGGCGCCAACGAGCCGCGAGGCGGTCGAGCGGCTACGCGAACGTCGGGCGGTCGTACGGCCGCTGCTCCGGTGCAGCTCACGACGACGTTCTCGCATCCCTTCAACGAGGGACAGATGGTCGTGCGGGTCGGAGGCGACGTTCTGCTCAATGAGCCGCTGTTCGAGGAACGTCCGGCCAAAGTCTTCAGGCGGACCAATCGTGTCGCGCGCGAGATCAATCTTGCGCGCACCTTCCCCGCTAAGAATGCCGATGTGCAGGTGTGGGTGACAGTCCCCGGTTCGAACATCCAGGAGCATCACACCATCCAGGCGGTCCGCTTCGAAGCGGGCGGTTCGCATCAGCTGATTGTGCGATTCGACCCCGGCAGCAGAAGATTTTCGTACGAGCTCAACTAGTCGTTCTCGAGCGGTGACGGGCGCTTCCGGCGTGCAACCGGGCGGCGGCTGCGCCACGCCAGTGCCCTTCCAATTTGACTTCTCCGATGGTCGACGTCGCCGGAACATCCTTTGCCGCGGCCGTGCGCGAAGAGTTGTGGCACGGCGGGCGGCTGCTCGAGCGGCGTCTCTCGTACGGCCAGTCGTGCCAGGTGGGTGAGCAGATCGTCGCCAGCGATCGCTGCGACGAGGGTCTGCTCGCGATCGCGGAGCGCGAGATGGAGCAGATGCGACACGCCGTTGCCGAGCTCCTCTGCGACTTCGGGCCGCGTGTCAGACTGATTGCCGATGCGCGGTCCGACGGCCTGTCGTCCACGATCACGATCCGGCGTGGCACGTACTCCGTCGTCACGAGCCCTCCACACGTCGAACAGGACGATGAGCTTCTCCGGTCGATCGGATCGATCCAGCCCGAAGGGGAGGAAGTCGACTACCGCGGTCTGCCGATTCTCTGGCGTAACGGCACGGCTGCCGTTCTGCTGCATGAGGCAGCCGGTCATCCCGCCGAGCATGGGCACCCTGTGGTCTCCTGGCCTGGGTGGCTGGAGGTCAGAGACGGCGCGGCAGATCTGCTTGCCGGTGAGCCGCCACGGCAGAAGCGGCGAGCGACATTTCGTGACGTGCCGCTCTGTCGAATGCTGGACCTCGTGGTGCGTCAGAGCGGCGCTCCGTCCGACTTTCCCCATGATCGTCTCGAGATCCTGCTGATCGATGGTGGAACGTATGAGCCTCTCACCGGAACCGTGACCATCTCGATCGCGGCTGCAGACCTGATCGTCGGAGAGGAGACGAGAAGAGTTCCACCATTCCGCATCTCACAATCGCGCGCCGCGATCGCACGGGCGATTGCAGGGGCCGCGGGAGAGCCGATCCGTTACCCGGGCGTCGTCTGTTCGCGCGAGGGCCAGGAACTCGTCGTCGGGTCGGCCGCCCCACTGCTCGTGACGGTGTTCGAATGAAGGAGATCTACCGCAAGAGAGGCACGGTTGCGCGGTGGGAGAACGGAACGATCGTATGCGTCAGCGAAGCCGGAGTGGCGATCGAGGAGGGCGATCGTTTCGAGTGCTGGCCTGAATCGGCGTACGCCCTTGACGCCATCGATCCCGCTGGCGTGATTGCCGTGGCAAAGGCGGTCCACGGTCTCGCGGGCGGCGGTGTGACGATCGAACGGATGGTCGTCAGCGAGGGCCGGGCTGAGCATGAGGCCGGCAACGCGCAATGGTCCGAACGGAGCGAACGAATTCATCTTTCACTCGTGCGCGGTACGTTGCGTGCTCTCGTCGACCTCGGAAATTTCGAGATCGATGAAATCGACGAAGTCGTGACTGGCCTGCGCGACTCGAGCGCTGTGGAACGCCCGCTCCCCCCGCGTCTTCGCCTGGCTCCAAGAGTGATGGCGGCGTTGCTCCCCTCCCTTGTGGGGTTGACGCCGCCGAATGTCCGGCTCCGGCAGACGGCGGGACGAGTCGACGGTCGCGGCGCAGCGATCGAAGACGCGCCAGTCGAGCGTCCGCCATGGCCAAACTGGTACCGTCCGAGCTATCGGTCACGTCCGGTTCGAATGCCATTCGATCTGCGGCTCGAGAGTGACGTTACTCTGATCGAGGCCGACCGTCCGATCGCCGTGGCCATGCTCGCTCCGCCTGCCGGGCTCGTCGCGCGGGTGCTCGTGCGCGATGGCCGCTCGGCATTCCCGGCGACGTTGAGGCTGACGAGAATCGATGCCGTTGCAGCTCACCGTACGTGGTATCCGTATGGCGCTGGTTCCTTCGGCGCCGAGATGATGCTTTAATCGCGCGTCGTGAGCCCTACAGGAACCTCAGTCGAACTGCTCGCCCGGGCGATCGTGAACCGCCTGGAGGATCGGGGGGTCCTCGAATTCAGAGACGCCGAGGCAGCGATTCTTCTGGTCGCGAAAGCGCTGGAAGAGAACTTCTCGGCGGTCGAGGCGATCGAGCGGGAAGCGCGAACCCGGGCCGGGGCGAAAGCCTCCCAACAGCAGGTCGAAGACGAAATGCGACGGATCGCGGTGGAGCGCAAGTTCATTCTCTGAGCCGCCCCCTCCCGTATGGCGATCGAAACACGACAGGACATCGATGTCACTCGAACAGAAGCTCGAAGAACTCGCACGACGTAAGGCACAGAGCGAACTCGGAGGCGGCCAGGCACGTATTGACCGCCAGCACAACGACGGGAAGCTGACCGCGCGAGAGCGGGTCGCACTCCTTTTCGATCCAGGCTCCTTCCAGGAACTGGACCAGCTCGTCGTGCATCGTTCGTCCGACTTCGGGATGGACAAACAGCGGATTCCGGGAGACGGTGTCGTGACCGGCTATGGCACCGTCCAGGGCCGTCTCGTCTACGCGTTCGCTCAGGACTTCACCGTATTCGGCGGATCTCTTTCTGAAACCTACGCGGCGAAGATCGTGAAGATCATGGACCTCGCCATGAAGAACGGCGCGCCGATCGTCGGCCTCAACGATTCGGGCGGTGCACGCATTCAGGAAGGCGTCGTCTCACTCGGCGGGTATGCCGACATCTTCCTCCGCAATACGCTCGCGTCAGGAGTGGTCCCTCAGATCTCGGCGATCATGGGTCCCTGCGCGGGAGGGGCCGTCTACTCGCCGGCGATCACCGACTTCATCCTGATGGTGAAGAAGACGAGCTACATGTTCGTTACCGGCCCCGAAGTCATCCGTACCGTGACCCATGAAGAGGTGACCAAGGAGAAACTCGGAGGCGCCGAAACTCACAATCAGGTGTCCGGGGTTGCGCAGTTCGCCGCCGAGTCGGATGAGGACTGCATCGCAACCATCCGCGAGCTCCTCTCCTTCATGCCTTCGAACAACATGGAGGAGGCACCGCGCGTCGCGACGACGGACGACGTGAACCGCATCGATACGCAGCTCGACAGCTTCATTCCGGAGAACTCGAACCAGCCGTATGAGATGCGTGACCTCATCCGCACCATCGCCGATGAGGGTCATTTCTTCGAGGTCCATCAGCACTTCGCGCGCAACCTGGTCGTCGGATTCATGAGACTGAACGGCCAGTCGATCGGCGTCGTCGCGAACCAGCCCGCGTTCCTGGCAGGTGTGCTCGACATCGACGCCTCGCGAAAAGGAGCCCGCTTCGTCCGCTTCTGCGACGCATTCAACATCCCGCTGCTGGTACTCGAGGACGTTCCCGGGTTCCTGCCGGGCACCGGTCAGGAGTACGGCGGCATCATCATCCATGGAGCGAAGCTGCTCTATGCGCTGGCCGAGGCGACCGTACCGAAGGTCACGGTGATCACGCGCAAGGCCTATGGGGGTGCCTACTGCGTCATGAATTCGAAGCACATCCGGGCCGACATGAACTTCGCCTATCCGACGGCCGAAATCGCCGTCATGGGGGCCGAGGGGGCTGTGAACATTCTCTACCGGAACGTTCCGGGTGAGCGGGACGAGAAGATCGCCGAATACAAGCAGAAGTTCGCCAACCCCTACATCGCTGCCGAGCGCGGCTATATCGACGAGATCATCGAGCCGCGCTTTACCCGCCGAAAGCTGATCACGGCCTACGCGATGCTGCGGAACAAGCGCGACGGCAATCCTCCCCGCAAGCATGGCAACATCCCCCTCTGACTCAGCGATAACGCGGGAATACCATTCACTTTCAGTGAGTTGAACACGATCCGCACCGTTGCCCTCAGGGGCAGTAGTGTGTTACACGCAGGTTTTTCTGGAGGACGTTGTGTACGCCATCATTCGTTCCGGTGGGAAGCAGTATCGCGTTGCCGAAGGCGATCGCCTCGAGGTCGAGCGTGACGTGCTCGGCAATGCGGATCAGAACAAAGTCACATTCAATGAGGTTCTGATGATCGGCGGTGACGAGCCGAAGGTCGGCAGCCCGACGGTTTCGGGTGCATCGGTCACAGCGACCGTTGTTCGTGAGTCTCGTGGCGAGAAGATCATCGTTTTCAAGAAGAAGCGCCGCAAGAACCATACGAAGCGGACCCACGGTCATCGTCAGGACGTGGTCGAAGTGCGCATCGAGAGCATCCAGCTCTAACGGGAGGCATCCATGGCTCATAAAAAAGGACAGGGCTCGTCGCGCAACGGCCGCGACTCACAGCCGAAAATGCTCGGCGTCAAGCGGTTTGCCGGCCAGTTCGTTACCGGTGGCTCGATTCTCGTCCGGCAGCGTGGGACGCGCTTCTACCCTGGCGTGAACGTCGGAATCGGGCGCGATCACACGCTCTTCGCGAAGATCGACGGCGTCGTGCAGTTCCACGACAAAGGCCAGCGCGGTCGTTTCATCAGCGTTTCGCCGATTACTGCCGAGTAAGCCTCTTTTGTTCGCCGTCAATCGACGCCGCCCTCGGGCGGCGTTTCCATTGATGGGCGACTGGCGTGTCTCCGGCTCAGCCCGCCGACTCCTCATGCAGGAGCTAGACTCTCTCCAGATGGAACACACCTCGCAGTAGAGTTCGACCGATGTTCATCGACCAGGCAACCATTCGCGTCAAGGCCGGAGACGGCGGAAACGGGTGCATCGCATTCCGCAGGGAGAAGTTCGTCCCGAAAGGTGGCCCCTCCGGCGGCGATGGAGGAGGCGGTGGCTCCATCTGGATCGTCGCCTCACGCCGTCTGAACACGCTCTACCATCTGAAGTTTCAAAGGGAGTGGAAGGCCGGCCGCGGCCAGCACGGAATGGGCTCGAACTGTTCCGGACACGATGGACACGACGTCACAATCGAGTTGCCGATCGGGTCGGTCATCAAGGACACGTCGACCGGTGATGTGGTCGCCGATCTTTCGCATGATGGCGAGAAGATCCTGATCGCCCGCGGTGGGCGCGGTGGCTGGGGCAATCAGCACTTCGCGACCGCGACGAGGCAGGCACCTCGCTTTGCTCAGGACGGCAATCCGGGCGATGAGCGCGAGCTCTTCATCGAGCTGAAGCTGATCGCAGATGTCGGACTGGTCGGTCTGCCGAACGCCGGTAAGTCGACGCTCATCTCGGTCATCAGCGCAGCGAAGCCGAAGATCGCCGACTATCCCTTCACGACACTCATCCCCAATCTCGGCGTCGTCAGTGCCGATGATTCGCAGACATTCGTCGTCGCCGACATCCCCGGTCTGATCGAAGGGGCCCACGAGGGGCACGGCCTTGGCGATCAGTTCCTGCGGCACGTCGAGCGCTGTTCTGTCCTCGTACACCTCGTCGATCTCTCCGCGAACGAAACGCCCGATACCGACGCCGAAGTGATCGCCCGCGAGCTGGCGCTGCATTCCGAGACACTCGCCGTGAAGCCGCGGATCATCTGCGGCTCGAAGATCGACTCGGCAGTCCCTGGTAACAGCGAGAAACTGCGGTCCTACGCGGAGCGGAACGGCTTCGAGTATCGGGAGATCTCCGCGGTAGTCGGAGAAGGCGTCAAGGATCTCGTCCGGCGGCTCGCACAGTTCGTGCGCGAGGATTCCGAACGCGCTGCTGCCGCGGAGCGGGAGGAAGTCGCCGAACCCGACGCTGCGGCGAACTCCGAGGAACTCCGAGGAACTCCGAGGAACTCCGCCGGCGGCGACAGGCAAGCAGGATGAGAATCGGAATCTGCGGCGGCACCTTCGATCCGTTCCACAACGGCCACCTCACACCGATTCTCGATATCCAGGCCGATTTCGGATGGGATCGTGTCGTCTTCGTGCCCGCCTGGGTGCAGCCATTCAAGAAAGAGCGGATCACCGCTTCGCCGTATCATCGTTTCGCGATGGCGGTGCTTGCGACGGCTGATGACGCGCGCCTCCACGTCTCGTCGTGGGAGCTCGAGAGGGAGTCGCTTTCCTACTCGATCGAGACGCTTCGGCATCTCCGCGCCGAGTATGCTCACGCTCAGCTCGAGTGGATCATCGGAGGTGACAACCTCCCGAGGCTGCTCGAGTGGAAGCAACTCGACGCGATTTTCGGAATCGCCAACTTCGTCGTACTGTCGCGACAGGGCGGTGACGCGCTGCCGGCTCAGCTGCAGCAGAGGGTCGCCGCGACCAGCACCCGCCCTCCGCATGGGGCGATCGTCTATGGCGGAAACGCGGAGGTTCCGGTTTCATCGACCCAGATCAGGCTTCGTGTCGCGGAGGGGGAGCCGATCGACGGAATGGTCGACCCCCGCGTATCGCGGTACATTCATCATTACGGACTCTATCGAAAGGGCCATTTGTGAACGACTCGATTGAATCCCGCGTCCGCCTGGCGGTGGCCGCGGCCGTGGACAAGAAGGCGACCGATCTCGACGTGCTTTCGGTGCAGGGACTGACCTCGATCGCCGACTACTTCATCCTCGCCTCAGCGGGAAACGAGCGGCAGGCGCAGGCGATCGCCGACAGCATTCTCTCCCGGCTGAAGGAAGAGATGCGCGTCAAGCCGTTGCTCGTCGAAGGGATGACGCCGGGACGCTGGGTTCTGCTCGACTTCGGCGATTTCATCGTCCATATTTTCACCGAGGATGTGCGCCGTTTCTACGGACTGGAACGGTTGTGGGGTGATGCGCCAAACGTGACCGCGGAGTACACGGGAGAATCCCCGCAGCGTGCTTTCAAGAAAACATCGTGAGCCTCGCCTTCAGGACCTGTTCCGCACGCGAAACGCGGCGATGCGGAACGTTCTGGAGACGGCGGAGAAGATTCTGGATCACGATGCCAGCATCCTCATCTTCGGCGAGACGGGCAGTGGAAAGAACTACCTCGCCGAGGCGATCCATGCATGCGGGTCACGCCGGGGTGAACCATTCGTGCAGATCGAGTGCGCAAGCATTCCCGCGGAGCTCTTTGAAAGCGAGTTGTTCGGTCACGAACGTGGCACCTTCACCGATGCCCACATGCGCAAGGTCGGGAAGCTCGAAGCGGCCGGACGCGGAACCGTCTATTTCGACGAGATTCCGGCGCTCGCGCCGCCGCTTCAGGCAAAGCTGCTCCGTGCGATTCAGGAGCGCCGGTTCACGCGGCTGGGTGGTATTCAGTCGGTGCGCTTCGAAGCGCGGGTCATCTCTTCGGCTACGACTGCACCAGCCGAGCTGCTCGCTTCCGGCGAGCTGCGCCGCGATCTTTACTATCGTATCAATGTGGTCACGCTCACCATTCCTCCGCTGAGAGACCGTCAGGAAGATATCCTCGATCTCGCTGGAGCCTTCCTGAAGCGTCCACGGGCCGAAGGTGGTGCGAGGCGCAGGATCCGAAAATTTGCGACCGACGCCGAGCGGCTGATGAGAAGTCACATGTGGTCCGGCAACGTAAGGGAGCTGAAGAACGCAATCGCACGCGCGGCTCTGCTGGAGCAGAGCGACGAAGTCACGGCACCGTCGCTCGGTATCGGAGAACCGAACGAGCTGATTGCTGCTGCTGCGCGCGGCTCGTGGACTCTCGAAGAGCTCGAGTCGAGTTACATTCGTGAGGTCCTCCGCCTCACCCGATCCAACTACTCGAAGGCCGCCGAGATCCTCGGAATCAATCGCAAGACGCTGCTGGAGAAGCGGCGCAAGTATGGGATGGAATAGTCCCGTTTCAGCGACGCTCGATCATGAAATTTCGCTTCATCTGGGGTGGTTCCAATGCCGACGCCGAGCTTGGCGAGGCAGTGAAACGCTACCTCGACAGGATCGGCCATTTTTACCCGGCGGCGGTCGTCGAAGTGCCCTCGGGACGCGGTAGACAACGTGAAAGTGATGTGGCTATCATGCGCGCTCAATCCGCACGCCTGCTGGCTGCAGTCCCTGATCGCGGCTACACGGTGGTCCTCGACGAGCGAGGCCAGTTGCTTGATTCTTTGAAGTTTGCGAAATGGATCGAGAGGCTGACGATCGACAGTCCGCATGGCGTGAACTTCGTCATCGGCGGCGATTCAGGCTTCGATGATTCTGTGAGAAAGCGTGCGGACAAGCTGCTCAGCCTGTCACCCATGACCCTCCCGCATCAGCTTGCGCGGGTCCTTTTACTCGAGCAGGTTTACCGGGCGTGCACTCTGATTCGCAACATTCCGTACCACAAATAGCTCCGCGGGGCGGAGGCGAGAGGGCTCGAATGGCAAGAACCAAGACGAAAGCGAATCCCTACCAGGTGCATGAGGATGCTCTCCGCACCAAGCAGCAAGAGCTGCTCGAGTCGTATGAGCGGGACAAAGCCAACGGCAGCGCTTCGGCCGACGACGGCATCCAGGATCTGGCCGACAAAGCGGCGAGTGCGTACTCGAAGGAGCTCAACTTCTCTCTCTCGGATGTCGAGCGAAACCTCCTCATGATGATTGACGAGGCCTTCGTTCGGCTCAAGAACGGCTCGTTCGGTGTCTGTTCCAACTGCGGCACCACGATCGGCGAGAAGCGGCTGGAAGCGGTCCCCTGGACCCCCTTCTGCATCGACTGCCAGGAGTTGCAGGAAAAAGGGATGCTTCAGTAATCCCTCCTTCATCGGAACGTTTCAAGGGAGCGCCTCGGCGCTCCCTTTCGCGTTCTTGGCGGAAGCAGCGGCCTGCGTGTCTGTGTCCGAAAGCGTGGCTCTGAGAACGACAACGCGGTGGATGTGAATACTACGAACGCAAGGATGTGGATACGACAAACGGTAAATGTGAATACGACGAACGCGAGGGATGTGAATACAGAGAAACCGCTACGCCCGCGAGCGCCGTAGGCGCGACGTAGCTGTAGCCCAGGGCGCAAGCCCTGGGGCGCGGTTAGCCAGAAGGCGGAGCCCCGGAGGGGCGATGGAAGGCCGCCGGAATAACAGGCCCACGGCACACTTGCACAGATGGTCATGGACCATTGCACTCGCCTCGACGGAGGTCCATCGCCCCTGCCGGGGCTCACTTGACGAACGCCTGATTCCCAGGGCTTACGCCCCAATGGCGTTAACTTAAGCCATCCCGTTTGTCATCCTGAGCGTAGCGTGAGGATCTGGGTGGGCGCGCGGTGCGATGCTCGTGCCTGGCACCGCCCATCCCCCAGATCCCTCGCTACGCTCGGGATGACAGGTTTTGTGGCGACGAGCACCCTGAAGACGTGGACCAGGCCGAAGCGGGGATGTGCGTTCGAACGTCTTCGCCTAAAGTTAACGCCATTGGGGCTGAAGCCCTGGGCTACAGCTACGTCGCGCCTACGGCGCTGGCCCCCTCGCATTGCCAGCGCGCTCGCATCCAAAGGCGCGGACGTCCTCGTCCGGTGCGCGGGCGTCTCGCCGCGTCTTGCCCGCCGCGCGCCACCCCCTTGCATCCCAACCCCACATCAGGGATTCTTCCCGCATAGACGCTCCCGATGCCAAAACCCCTCAAGACCGTCATCGCCGAAATCGAGAAAGGGAAGACTCCGCGCGTCCTGCTCGTCGGAGGCACCTCCGAGTTTCTCAGCGAGCAGGCATTCCAGCAGCTTCGCGACGCGATTCTTGCTGCGAGCCCCGGGATCGCCGTGGAGGCTTACGAGCCTGGCGCAGAGCTCGCTGCCGTTCTCGACTCGTATCGAACGATGTCGCTGTTCGGTGGTTCGCGGCTGCTCATCGTCCCCGAGGTCAATGCGTTCGTTTCCGCGAAGGAGATCGCGTCCCTTTACGACAAATCGCTTGCTGACTGGAAGACTGCGAAGACCGATCGCAAGCGGGCGACGGCGGCGGCGAAGCTCCTTCACCTGCTCGGTCTGACGGGCTGCGATCTGGAGATGAAAGACCGCGCGATCGCTGACGCGATCGGCGTCACGCTCGACGCGATGCTCACCGATATGCTCGCCTTCTGCCGCACGACCGGCAAGAAGGCCGGCAGGGGCGAAGACGATGCCGCGTTGTTGATGGAGGCGATCGTACGGGGAGGTGCCGCCGGGACGATTCTCCTCATGCGCACCGGCGAAGTGCCGCGCGACTCCACGACGACCGACCTGATCGACCGTCACGGTGCAGTCGTGGTGGCGAACCTCACACGTGAAGGCTTCACTTCCGCGCTCGACGAGGCGATCGCGCAGCTCGCGGCGGAAGCCGGGGTGCGATTCGATTCGAATGCAGTTGGACGGCTTCGTCAGCGTCTCGGGATCGATCGCGTGCTTGCAGACAAGTTCTCGAAGGAACTGCCGGAGTTGCGTCTGGCGATCTCGGAGGCCGAGCGTCTCGCAACGCTCGCTGGAAGCGGTGGCCGTGTCACCGCGGAGATGGTCGAGCGTGAAGTCGCCGCGGTCGAGGGGGGCGCGCGTTACGAGCTCGGCTCGCTTTTCACGGAGGGAAAGGTCATCGAGGCGATCGCCAAGCTTCGCGACCTGGTCGCACAGGGGAGGCGTGAGGACCCGAAAATGCCGGTCGACATGCAGTACGGCCGGTTCATCTTTCCGCTTGCCGACGAGCTGCGGCAGATGATCGGGATCCATTCATGGGCACGGCTGAACGATGTCAGTCTCCGCGGCTCGATGAACTACAACCGGTTCAAGGACACGGTTGCAGACAGGTTGGGCGACTACCTGAAGGCGAACGGGCTGGTCCGGCAGCGCCCGCACCCGTTTCCTCTGCACAAGAAGTGGGAAGCGGCGCGGTCGATGTCCGAGCGTGAGCTCTTTCGTTCACTCGCGGATCTGAACGACCTCGAGATCAAGCGCAAGTCGGGCGGACTGCCAGTGGACACGGGGCTCGAGACATTCCTCCTATCCCGACTCCGGGGCTGACTGTGAATGCCACCCGAGACATCGATCTGAGTGCCGACCTCGGCGAAGGATCGGCGTGCGAAGACGAGATCTGGCCGTTGATCGGCTCGGCAAACGTCGCGTGCGGCGGTCACACCGGGGATGCCGCTTCGATGCGAGAGGCCGTGCGTTTCGCAAGGCTCCATTCCGTCCGGCTGGGAGCCCATCCTTCCTATCCGGATCGTGAGCACTTCGGCAGGCGGTCGATGGATCTTCCGTCGGAGGAGCTGCGCAGATCGCTGATCAGCCAGGTGACGACACTGCGCGACATCGCGACGGAAGAGGGCGTGAGGCTTCGTCACGTGAAACCACACGGAGCTCTCTACAACGATCTGCATCTGGATGCGAAGCGCGCAACCGTCGTCGCCGATGCGATGCTCGAGGTTGATCCGTCGCTTTCAATCGTCTGCGGAGAGACGTCGGCGATGGCGGCCGTCGCGCAGCAACGCGGACTGCGCATCATCCGCGAGGCGTTCGCAGACCGGCGCTACACGCCGGATGGTTCGCTGGTGTCACGAAGCGATCCGCGCGCCTGCCTCGGGATCGAAGATGCCGCGGAGCAGGCGCGGCTCCTCGCGCGCGAAGGTTGCGTCGTCACCGTGGATGGCTCACGGCTCCCGCTCGAGTTCGACACACTGTGCGTGCATGCCGACATGGAAAACGCTGTCGCCCGCCTCCAGGCGATCCGATCTGCTCTGTTTGACAGATGAACGCATGTGGGCGACCATCGCCATCCCTTCATGCTGTGGTGTAGCTCAGTTGGTAGAGCGCCGGATTGTTAATCCGGTGGTCGGAGGTTCGAGCCCTCCCGCCACAGCCAAATTCTCATTGAGAGACCCAGTACACCTCCCCGGGTACCTGAAGTCGCGGCACGCGGTGCGCCAGGGCTTCTGGGGGGGGCGGGCCACGACCTTGCAGTGGTCACTGGTGGGGTACAGCGTGTCAAGCTGCCGTTGTGGCCGGGTGAGGCCATTCTGCTGTGACTGAAATCGTTTCGACTGCTGCTCCGCCCGAGCGAGCGGATCGCGAGCTTCACCAGGCGACCCGCCCCTTTGCCCGTGAATCATCGGTCCGGAGCTGGTGGCACGTCGGATCGACGTTTGCGCTGCTCGCGTGCGCACTGACGGGAGCAGCGGTGACGCCATGGTGGCCGGTGCGGCTCGTTGCGGCGCTGCTTGGTGCGTTACTGCTGGTGCGCACCTTCATCCTGTACCACGACTTCATGCATGGGTCGATTCTGCCAGGCTCGAAGGCAGCGCGGGCAGTCTTCTACACCTACGCGGCGGTGAACCTCACACCGCCGCGCTCCTGGCGCGACAGTCACAACTTCCATCACGCCAACGTCGGCCGCATCGCGAGCTCGAATGTCGGTTCGTTCGAGCTGATGACGGCAGAGATGTGGCTCAAAGCCTCACGCAGCCAGCGGATGCGCTATCGCGTGACTCGCCATCCGCTGACGATCCTCTTTGCATACCTCACGATCTTCTTCTTCAGCGTCACCTTGTTGTCGCTGCTCAGGCACCCCACGCGTTACTGGGATTCGGCGCTGGCCCTGCTGGCACACGGGACGGCGATCACTGCACTGTGGGTCCTCGGCGGATTTGACGCGGTGTTCTTCGCGATCCTGCTGCCGATGACGATGGCTGCAGCCCTCGGTGGATATCTGTTCTATGCGCAGCACAGCTTCCCGGGAATCCGCATTCTTCCGGATGCGGAGTGGACCATGTACCGCGCATCGCTGGCGTCGTCGAGCTATTTGAAGCTCGGATCGGTGCTCCGCTGGTTCACCGGAAACATCGGCTTCCATCACGTCCATCATCTCAACTCGCTGATCCCGTTCTACCGCCTGCCGGATGCGATGGCAGCGATCCCCGAGTTGCAGAATCCCGGCGTCACGAGCTTACGGCCGCGCGCAATCGCCGCCTGCTTTCGCGCAAACCTGTGGGACGACGTCAGGGGCTGCATGATCGACTACCGTGACGCAGGCTCGTGAGCTCGGAATCAGAACCTGACGAAGGCGCACCTGCTGGTAGGGTACGCGGAGACCGGCCCGTTCGTGGTGGGCCAGTGGGAACGCACCGCGTAAACTGGCAAGGTGACACCTACTCGTCGCGAGTCATTCGGCCGCCATGTCCTCGTCACTCTCGGAGTGGCGCTGCTCTACGTGGCGTGCGCCAAGCTGGGATTGGCGATGGCCGTTCGCGCGGCGGAGGTCTCGGCGGTCTGGCCGCCGACCGGCTTCGCGCTCGCGGCCGTCGTGCTGATGGGACGGCGCGTGGTGCCCGGCGTCCTGCTCGGCGCGTTCGTGGCAAATGCGGCGACCGGGCAGCCGCTGTGGGTGGCGGCGGGGATCGCGACCGGAAACACGCTCGAGGCAATCGCCGGTGCAGCGATTCTCTTTCGCTTGCGTTTCGATACCTCTCTTGCCCGAGTCCGCGATGTCATGTTGCTCATCGCCGCTGTAGCGCTCGCGTCTTGCGTGAGCGCTACCATCGGCGTTGCATTCCTCGTCGCCGGAGGGCTACATCCGGTGAGCGCCGCGTCCGCGCTCTGGCCGGTCTGGTGGATCGGTGACGCGCTCGGCGGCCTGATTGTGACGCCGCTCCTGCTCGTATGGGCGCGCGGCGACCAGGGCACGCACGCCAGGGGTTTGGTCGAACGGGCATCGATGCTCGGTGGCATCGTCCTCGTGGCATCGATCGTGTTTTCGCTGCCTCCCGGTTTTCCGGCGGCGTACATGGTGTATCCGTTCCTGATCTGGGCGGCACTACGACTCGGACCGGCATACACGACCACCGCCTCGTTGCTCGTAAACGCGATCGCTGTTGCTGGGACCCTCACGGGCCACGGTCCGTTCGCCGGTGCCGGTCCGGAGCGCGGCCTCGTTCTCGTGCAGTGTTTCATGGCCGTCGGTGCGACGACGGCGTTGATCGTCGCTGTAACCGCGGCCCAGAGCCGCGCCGCCCATGAGCGTGCCGACCGGAACGAGCAGCGCCTGCGCATGGCGATGGCAGGCGCACGCGTCGGCGTATGGGAGTGGAACATCCAGACAGGCGAGCTCGTCTGGACCGAGGCGCTGGAGCCGATGCACGGTATGCCCCAGGGCGGTTTCGCAGGAACATACGAGGCATTCCGGGAAGCGATTCATCCCGAAGATCTCGAACGCGTCGAGACGCTGATCGCGAATTCGGTCGAGACGCGAGTGCCCTATGAAGCGGAGTTTCGCCTGCTTGGGCGCGACGGAGTGGTGCGCTGGACCAGCGCGCGTGCCATCGTCGTTGATGAGGCGGGCCGCCCGGCGCGCATGGTCGGCGTCGGGGTCGACGTCACGCATCTGAAGGAGCTCGAGAAAGAGCTTCGCCTCGAGCATCGGCGCAAAGACGAGTTCCTGGCAATGCTCGGCCACGAGTTGCGCAACCCGCTCGCGGCCATCGTTCATGCGGTGGAGCTGCTCTGGTCAGACGATCCTGAAGAAGTCGAAGGTGCCCGCCGCGTGATCCGGCGGCAAACACGAAGCATGTCGCGGCTGATCGACGAGCTTCTCGACCTCTCCCGGATCAGCCGCGGTCAGATCACACTGGAGCGCCAACGCCTCGCGCTCGCCAATGTCGTTTCGGCAGGTGTGGACGTGTGGCGACACCTCGTGTCTCAGAAACGACAGCGACTGACGGTCGAGGCGTCAAACGGGCCCTTGTGGGTCGATGGCGACGCGACGAGGCTCACCCAGGTGTTCGCGAACCTGGTGCATAACGCTTCGAAATTCACGCCCGAGGGGGGAGCGATCGTCATCACGCTTTCCGGCCATGACGGCACGGCGTTGGTTGCCGTGCGGGATGAGGGGGAGGGGATGGCACCGGAAGTTCTGGCGCACGTGTTCGAGCTCTTCGTGCAGGGACCGCCGACGCTGGACCGCCAGCAGGGCGGACTCGGACTCGGACTGACGCTCGTCCGCCGCCTCGTGGAAATGCATGGCGGGAGCGTCGAGGCGAGTAGCGCGGGACCGGGCTGCGGCAGCGAGGTGGTCGTCCGGCTTTCTCTCACAGAGCCGAACGAACGTGATGGCGTTGACCCTGATCCGGTTCAGTCCGACGCCCCGACGCGACGACGACGCGTCCTCGTCGTGGAAGACAATGCGGACGCACGCGAGATGCTCGTGATCATACTCAAACGCGCAGGCCACGACGTACGCGCCGCCAGCGACGGTCTGGAGGGCATCACGGCCGCGGAGTCGTTCGTGCCGGAGATCGTCCTCCTCGACATCGGCCTGCCGGGACTCGATGGCTACGGCGTGGCGCGGAGGCTTCGCGCGTCGCACCGTACTTCCGAGGTGCAGCTCGTTGCACTGACGGGCTACGGGCAGGAGGAGGATCGCGAGAAAGCGCTCGCCGCCGGCTTCGACCATCACCTCCTGAAACCGGTGGAGCCAGCTGCCGTGCTCGCGCTGGTAGGCAGGGAGTGGCCACGTCGGGGCTCCAGGAGCTCGGGCGACATGGAGTAGCGCTCGTCAAGATCGACAGGAATACTTTTCAGCGTACGAAAGACGAAGTAGCCGCACTCGTTATGCCCTCCGGGTCGCGGAGTACGCAGCCTCCGAGGCCCCTCGCATGCCCGCGCACCCGCCCGCTCGGGGTGACATCAGGCAGAGTCCTAAGGGAAATCGCGACGGGCCACGCGATGATGTCGCGCAAAGGCCGACTGGAAATCCAGGCGTCTCCGACCATCTCTCGTCAGGTGTTACAGGATTGCCACTCCGCTTGCCTCCATTTTCTGAGAGGCTCTTCCCCATCCGCAGTCCAAACGAGTTTTCGCTGGAGACTCCATGCGCGCAATGCACTTCGTGCTTCCGGTTCTGGTCATGATCACTGCCTCTTCACAGGCTGCCAACGTGCAGCTCGAAAAGCTGAAGAAGGGGGAGGTCGTTCACGGCTTCCGGACCGAGGCGGTTTACTTGAATGACGCCGGCAATCCTCTTGGAGCGCGGTTCATTCATCGCCGCAGCGGCTTCGTGCTGGACTACCTGCAGATCGAGTCGGTGCCTCAGGGCTACACCTGGGTGAACTCGATTCCGGTCGGTGACCAGGGGGAGCCGCACACGCAGGAGCATCTGCTGCTCGGTAAGGGAACGACCGGCCGCGCGTTCGCCGGTCTCGACACAATGTGGCTCGCCAGCTCCTCGGCATTCACCCAGCAGTGGAGGACCAGCTATCACTTCAACACCTCCGCCGGAAAAGATGTCTTTTTCGATCTCTTCGCCGCGGAACTGAACGCGCTGCTCCATCCGAACTACACCGATGAGGAGATCCGCCGGGAAGTTCGCAGCTTCGGCGTGACGTCGAATCCTGACGGCTCGCTGCGGCTCGAGGAGAAAGGCTCCGTCTATAACGAGATGACCAGCTCCAGCGCGAACCGCTACCGCGTGCTGTTCCGCACGATGGGCCACCTCGTCTACGGGAAGAATCACCCGCTCGCATTCAACTCGGGGGGCGAGCCGTCCGGCATCCGGACCATGGTGCCTGAGGACATCCGGAAGTTCCACGCTGAGAACTACTACCTGGCGAACATGGGAACGATGGTCGCGTTTCCTGCAAGCGTACCCGCCGCTGAAGTTCTCCAGCGAACTGATGCGATCCTCACGCGCGCTGGACGAAGAGCTCGAGCAGCAGTTCCTCGTCGACGCCGAGAGACCTCCGCGTCGCAGGCCAGATGATGGCAACTGGGCTTGGCTGCTGGTCGTTGCGATTCGGGTACTCCTCGATGGCAATGTGGCCGGCCGGTGCCGCTACGGCAGGAGGAAACGGCTTCGCAGTCGTCGACGGCCTGGAGGCGGGTTCTTTCTCGACTTACTCGTGGCACCCGTTTCCATCGCACGGGTACTGCTGTCGACGAACAGCTTGTAGAGGTTCGTCGTCGCATCACCGGCAAAGCTACCCATCGTCGCTTCCCACGTTGCCGAAGGGTGACCAGCATGACGCCCGAAATGCTCGGCCGGATACGGACGATCGTGATGGGAGAGCTCGCAAGGATCGCGGCCTTCGAAGATGGCTCGCCGGAGCTGAAAGAACTGAATGACCGCATCCTCAACCGGGTGACGGAGAGTGAGCGGCAGCTCGCGAACTTCGTCAACACACCGCCTTCCTGGGGCGCACGTGGGACCGGGTCCGTCTGGATGGATCAGCTGCGGCAGCTCGAAAGGACTCCCGACTTCCGCAAGTCAGTAACTCTTCGGCCGCAGCTCGAGCGCGTGCGGGCGCTGCTCTCCTCGGGAAAGAACATCTGGGCCGAGTCGCTGACGAAATGGCAGCTCGCCGGCGTCACTCCATACGCGACGGCGGCCAGACCGAGTCCTGCTCTGCTCGAACGCGAGGAAAAGGAGAGGATAGAGAGGGCCGAGAACGAGACTCGGAGACTCGCGCGACTCTATGAGATCGAAGATCTGCAGGAAGCCCTCCGGAAGTACCAGCAGGAGCAGGACGCGGCTGCTGCGCTGATCGAGGAAGAGGCGAAGAGCGTTGCTCCCCCCTCCTTCGTCGAGAACCCACCGATGACGCTGGACGATGAGTTGCGGTTCGCGCAGAAGAAGCTCGCGTCGAGCGTTCCGATGGTCGTCTCCACATTCGAGAACATGTCGAGCGCAACCGCCGGCTTCGCGTTCGATCTGCATTCGATTCCCGCAAGCCAGCTCCGCTACGTCTCACTGCTACCGGCGCTTCTGACTCGCGTCGGGGTGATCGAGAACGGCCGAGCCGTCTCCTTCGAGGAGATGAGCGAGCGTCTGCGCAAAGAGATTCTGCGGTTGGACGCCTACACTTCTACGAACCCGCGCACCGGCCGGGTGGAACTGATGGTGAGGGGTGCCGGTCTCGGTGCCGGCGAGGCGACGCGCGCACTCGAGTGGATGTCGCTGGTACTTCATCATCCCGATTGGCGCGCCGAGAACCTCGGGAGACTCCGTGATCTCGTCGATCAGCAACTCAGTGGACTCCGGAACACGATGCAGCAGTCGGAAGAGTCGTGGGTGAACAATCCGGCGAATGCCTACCGTCTGCAGACCGATCCTCATTACCTCGCAGCTGAGTCATTCCTGACGCGCACGCATAACGCCCTTCGCCTCCGCTGGCTCCTGCGTGAGGCGCCGGCGGCCGACCGCGAGGAGCTCGCGGTGTGGTTCACCGAGCTTGCAGAACGGACAGCCTCACGTGGCGAACTCAAGGCGCTTGCCGCGAGTCCCGAGACCGTGGCTCGCCTTTCGGAGAGCGCACGCCGGTCTGCAACCGATGTGTTGAAGGATCTCGACCTGGCGCTCATCGAGATCCCTGACTCCTCGCTCGCGGCCGACTGGAAGTATCTCGTGACGGCGATCCGGGATGATCTTTTCACTCCTCCGGCCGCTGCCCTCGAGCAGTTGCACGCGGTGCGTACGCGCCTTCTGCATCGCGATAACTCGAGAGTCTGGCTCGTCGGATCATCAGCGTTGCAGAAGGTGCTGGAGGGGCGGATCACTGCGCTTGCCAGATCGCTGAGCGAAGAGCCGGTCCAGCGTGCGGGAGGTGGCAGCCTGTCGCATGTCGACGCGCGTCTTCGTGCGCGAGAGGAAGAAGCCGTAGCTCCGGTGCACGTCGGTCTGCTCGCACCGAACATGAAGGGCGGCGTCATCATCACCGCAGCTCCGGGAGTGCACTTTTCGGATTTCGACGACAAAGAGCGGCAGCTCGACTATCTCGCCGGCCGACTGCATTCCGGATACGGCGCGCACGGGGTGTTTCTCAAGACTCTTGCCGCCGGACTCGCATACAGCAACGGTCTTCGTGCGAGCGTCCAGACCGGTCGCAACGGCTACTACGCGGAGAGAACCCCAGAGATCCCGCAGACGGTGAAGTTCGTCATCGAAACGTTGAAGAATGCCGAGCGAGATCCACGTCTTGCCGACTACGCAGTGGCGCAGGTGTTCGGCGAGAGTCGAGCCGCATCGACCTACGAGAACCGCGCCGAAGCGATGGCAAACGACATCGTTGACGGACAGACTCCCGATCAGGTGCGTCGTTTCCGGCAGTCCATTCTCGAGCTGAGGAAGACGCCGGAACTGGGAGCGACGCTCTTCGATCGAAAGGATGCCGTCTACGGCCGTCTCCTTCCGGGCTACAACGTCACAGCGCGTGATGTAACCGACGGGCTGTTCTTCGCGATCGGCCCTGACAAACAGCTCGACGCCTGGGAGACCTACCTCGCCGGCGTCGAAGGAGAGGACTCGAAGTTCCACCGGCTTTACCCGCGAGACTTCTGGATGCCGTAGGGGGGAGGTCGTAGGGGGTCGCAGGAGGGGGTCGCGCGGCTCGCGCGATCGTCGATGGCGTCTCGCCATCGGGGCGCTCAGGAGAAAGTCGACGACCCGCTCATGGGTCGTCTGCGCCTGCAAAGCCCGCCGCCGGCCAGAGGCCGGCGGGGATCGCGTGGGCCGCGCGACCCCCGTAACCCCCGCCGTGCGATCGTGCGACTCCGCTATCGAGACCGGCTTTCTGGCAAGGGGCCGCGATCGCGGCTCAGCAGCCGCGAAGTCAATCGGCCCAGAAGTGAGGCCGATTTGGCTCTTCTGATCGCAAGCCTGCCGGAGTGAGGTTTGAGGCGATTGGCTAGATCGGTCGCATCCTGAACGACGTTGTCTCGAAGCAGCCGGCTGGTGGCATCGAGGTTCGAGGCTGGAGTTGTGCGCATTCGGTCGATGGTCGCCTCGAGATTCTCCACGGTGCCGCGGGTTTCATCGGAATCGCGAATAGCCTGAAGGCTCACCAGCAGTGCATCGACACCGGTGTCGGTGTCACCGGTGTCGTCCTTCAGCCGCTGCAGCAGAAGCGTGAGACGCCGGAGCGCAGGCTCTTCGAGCGATCCATCGGTGAAACGACCTGCCGGCATGAGTCCAATGTCATGCCGCTCGGCGTCGGAGGCCGTGTAGTTGGTCTCTCGATCGCTGTGTCCCGTAACACGGGAGTGTGTGACAGAAGAAAGCGGGCTGCCTAAGCAGCCCGCTCGTCCTGAAAAACCGAACCGCGCTTACCGCCTGAAGGAGATGCCCGCCTGAATCAGGCGCGGGCTTCCGGGAAGGATCCCACGCGAACGATCGACGATGTACGTCTCATCGAGCGCGTTCTTTACGGTGACGAAGAACGTGCTGGAGAGAACCGGGATATCGATGTTGACGGTGGCGTTGAAGATCGTGTGGGAGTCGATGCGCCCCCTCTGGCCGTCAGCCGTCGGCGCGATCGTGTTGAGGTCATCGGCGAACTGGCTGCCGAGATGTACGGCTTCGACATAAAGCTCGACGCCGCGCTGCATCATGTAGCCCACACCGCCGGTGAAGAGGTGTTCCGGCGCGTAGGGAAGCCGGTTGCCGCTGACGCTGACGTTGCTGTGACCGGAGATCGCGCTCATGCGCTGGCCCGTATAGCTGGCGTCCGGAAGCCAGGTGTAGGCGAACTTCGTGTAGAAATTCTGCGGGGTGCCCAGCAGCGCCGCAGTATCAACCCGGCCTGACGCCTCGATACCCTGATGCAGCGTGCGTCCTCCATTCGTGAGTGTGGCGCCGACTCCACCCGCTACGCTGGTCGGCACGATCTGGTTGTCGTAATCCATCCGGAAAAGAGTTCCGGCGAGAGCGAGCCCCGGGCGGACGATGGTGCGGAATCCGAGCTCGCTGTTCCAGCTCATCTCCGGGTCGAGGTCGACGACTCCGCCTGTGCTGTTGTTGATGATGTCCTCGGTGCGCGGAGGTGCGAAGCCGCGATGAACACCGGCGAAATACGTCGTCGACTGCGTTGTCCAGGAGAAACCAATTCCGGGAATGAGTTGCGTCAACTCGGTCCGGCCCGAGACTCCAGCGCCACTCTGAGCGAGCTTGTTCGTGCGGCGGAAGTCAATCTGCTCGAACCGCACTCCGGGAGTGACGCCCCAGCGCTCATTGCCGAACCGAGTCTGCACGAACATCGCGAGCGCTTCATTCTCACGGCTATTGTCTTCAACCATTCTGCCGGTTCTCGCCAGCGGTGTGTCTCCGTTGAGCTGAACTCGTTGCTGCTGCTCGGAGTGCGTACGGATGCCGGTCTCGGTCTCGGCCTTCAGCGAACCGAGGTTCGTGACGAAGCGAAGGCGTGATTCGATCCCCCACGTCTCGTAGTCGCGAAGGCGTCCTTCGTTTCCGCAGGTCGTGTACAGGTTGGCGATGCCGCCGCAGTTCGGATCGGCGCTGTCGTTCGGACGCTGATTGGAGTTGCTGGACTGACGCCACCAGTCCCGCGCGAAGCGCGATCCGTAGAATGTCGTCGTGAGCGTGGTGTCGCGGCCGAGGGTCCATCCGTGGGCGATGGACAGGCCCGTTCTGTTGCCCTCGAAGTTGTCGTTGCGGAAGAGGTTCTGGCGGGGATTCGCCTCGAACTCCGCCTGGCGGAGTCCCGAGTAAGTAACCATCGAGTCTTCTGCGTAGTGGCTTCCGCGGAACGTGAGGTGATGCTTTGGAGAGAGGTGCCACATCAGCTTTGCGTTGAAGTCGTTCAGCAGCGAATGGGTGTTCTCACGTGCGCCTTCCGATTCCTTCCGCATCACATCGACGAGAATTCCGACTGGCCCCCAGGTGCCGCCGGCAGAAAAGCTCGCCGACGAATATCCGCGATTGCCGGTGGCGACCGTGACGCCGAGGGTAGGTGTGGTTGGAGGCGCGGGAGTGAGATAGTTGATGACGCCTCCGACGGTCGATGGTCCGTACGCCACCTGACCCGAGCCCTTGACCACTTCGATCGATTCAAAGCGCTCGATCGGCGGATGGTAGTAAGCGGCGTTGTCTCCGTAGGGCGCGAAGCCGAGCGGAATACCGTCTTCGAGCAGCAGCACTTTGCTCGAACGCGTTGGGTTCAGGCCGCGAATGCCGATATTCGGACGCAGCCCGAGGCCCTCTTCGTCGCGGACCTGGATTCCGGCAACCTTGCGAAGGGCCTCGCCAGTTGTGAAGGCGCGCTCGCCCTTGAGGTCGGTCCGGTCGAGAATGTCGACCGAGCCGGGGATGATTGCCGGCTCGGCGGCAATGCGGGAGCCGATGACCGTCAGGTTCTCGCTGTAGGTGTTCGGTTCGAGGACCACTCGTACGGAAGTCTCTCCTTCTGACACTTCGACGGAGGTGGATATGTACGCCTCGTGGACCACGTCGATGGTGTAGTCGCCGTTCGTTGAGGGGATCGAGAAGGTGCCCTTCGGATCGGTCTCGATGAAGGTTTCGCCGGAAGCAGCGCGGACGAAGATCGACGCGCCGGCGACAGGACGTCCCGACGAACTGAGCACGCTGCCGGCCACCGGCGCGGCGAAAAGAGTTGGTGCGATGGCAACGAGGCTCGCGGCGAGGAGGGGGAGGACCAGTGAGCGCTTCATGACGTTTTCTCTCTTTCAATTCTGAGACTCAATCTCAGTAAGCGAAGAGTAGAGCGCCGCGACAGTCCGTCATGTGATGTTCAACACAGGGACACGTGACCGATCGTTTCAAGACTCCGCAGCACTTTCAGATCCCTGGAATCGAGGTCTGAATCTGCGTATCTCAAGGACGTGTGGAGGGCAGATTTCTTCAATCCCGCGACGTATTTCCCCAGCCCCGCGCCCGGCCTTTGACTCTCGAATCGAATGTCTTCGGGGAGATCTTCTGCGCGACGATCACTGAGTCGGGACAGATCAGGTCGAGTGACGGGAGAAGGGAAAGCGGCTCGAGCATCCGGAAGAGCCGGGAGTCGAGGATTCCGGGGCGCGCAAAGCGGTAGCGAAGAAACGCGACGCCGATTCCGTACGCCCGTACGATCCGGAAGCCGTGCTCGAGCAGCAGTCGCTTCAGCAGCCGCTGGCTGATGCCTATGCACCGGCGATCACCCCCGGTGAGCAGCCGGTGAATCGACGTCGAGTTGCGATGATTGTTGATGATGAGGTAACCGCCGTCCTTCAGCATCTTCCGAATTGCCTCGAGTGCGACGACCCGCAGCCTCTCCTCGGCATTCGGGAAGAAGCGAAACGCGGTGACGAGATCGGCCTCGCCGATCTCCGGGCATTCTCGCGTTGCGTCACCCACGATAAAGCTGGTGCGCGAGCATTTCACCTTCGCCTCCTCGACCATGCTGTGCGAGATGTCGATTCCCCACGACTCTTCTGCCAGCGTTTCGATGAGCTGGGTGAGACGGCCGGTTCCGCAGGCGAAGTCGATGGAGCGGCCGGCACGCCCGGAAAAGAGCGCGGGGACCACGCGGCTGACGATCTCACGCTCGCGCTCGGTCATGTACTGATCGAAACCGGCGGAGAGGTCGAGGTCGTAATCGCCTCCCTTGTCGAGGTGAGACGAGCAGTAATCAGTCGCAACTTTCTCCACGAGGAGAGCTACCACTGCAAAGCGCGAACCGTAGAGGTACCAGGAACCCGCGATACGAGGGACCCTGTGGCAGAAGCGGAACTCAGATGGGTTTGAGGTTCTAGGCAGAGACCGACGCTTCGATCATCGTTTGCGCCACGAAGTTGTAAATCTGCGTCCAGGCGAGCTTTACGTCCATGGTGAACGAATCCCCCATCATCTGCTCGATCGTGTAGAGGAGGCAGACCTCGACGGGAGCGTAGTGCGCGATCTGAACTCCGTAGCCCGCGTGCCGCCGGCCGAGCTCCTGCAACTGCGGCGTGAGGTCGTCGAGCCGATCGAGGCCGCGTACAGCAGCGGAAATCATGTTCATGAGCATCGAGCCCTGAACGCGCATGTCGACGCCATCGAACATCGGGCGGACTGCCGGAGCAATCTCGAAGAGTTTCGAATAGAAAAGCGCTGACGCTTCTTCACGACGGGCCGCGACCTTTTCCCATGACGACTGAACCAGGTAGTGTGTATCGGGCCGGGCGAAGTCGACGACGTCGTAGAGCGTGACCTCGCGGCTGTTGATCACTTCGTGCGAGGCCAGTGTCGCCCGAACGTCGCCTTCGACCACGTTCACCATTTCTTCGGTGGCGAGAATCTGAGTCTCGTGATGCTGGGCGATCGCTGCGATGCTGCCTGCGAGCGCCGTTCCGTCGCCGAATGCCGTAAGGCGGCTGTGCTCCGGATGGCCGAGGTGTCCGACGATCATCCGGCTGTAGTGCAGCCCGATATCGAGTGTGAGAGTGAACCCAAAGTGTTCACGCAGGTAGACATTGAACACATCCATTCTCTTCTTCATTCGAAGAGCAGCACGAATGGCATTCGTGCATTTCGTGCGGGCATCCTCGCCATTCAGCCCGAAGAGCGCGAGCATCGCTCCCGCGGGATACTTGTCGATGTGGCCTCCATTCGCGAGAACGGCCTCACCGACCTGCAGGTAGAAGCGATTGAGGATGTGGACCACATCATGGGCAAGCATGCGCCGGGTCAGTGCAGAGAATTCACGTGCAGAGGCGTGAAGGATAGCGAGCGGCGTTTCACTGCCAGCCATCGGACTCTTCTGCTCGGCCTGTGCGATTCGAACGTCGTCGTCATCATGGATGAGCCGGCGCGCGCGAACAGGGCCGCTGACCTTGGACTGGCAGGCGAGACGGATCTCATCGGAGAAGCCCAGTCGCCTCGCCAGCTTCGTCTCGGCGCCGTCGCGTGGCGAGAGGTTTCCGAAGCCCTCCAGCACGACGACGCGGCACGTCGAACAGCGCGCGTGTCCGCCGCACTCGTGCATGTGGGGAACTCCGGCTGCGAGGGTGGCCTGCAGCAGCGTCTGTCCCGTTCTGGCCTCCAGAACGACGTCTCCCCCGGGCTCACCCGTGAGGATGACGCGCGGCTCCATGGACGCAACCGACGACGCCTCCTCGCGCAGAACCATTGTGCCGCTGACCAGCGATACCCCGCGATGGTTTCGAGCCGGTTCTTCGCGCGAGGCCATCGTCATGCTTGGAGAGCCTCCGCGCGCGATGACGATCGCATCTCGCATTTCCAGAATGCTCTGGAAGCGCATCAGCGGATCCTTGGCCATCGCGCGCTGTACGATCTCGGCGATCGCCGGTGAGACACCAGTGGAAACCCCGAGTGGCTCAGGATCGTGTTGCAGAACCTTGTACAGGACCGTGTGCAACGACTCTGCGTCGAATGCCTTCCTGTTGGACAGCAGTTCGTAGAACACGGCGCCGAGCGCGAAGATGTCTGCACGCGCATCGACTTTCTGTCCCTTGACCTGCTCGGGTGCCATGTAGTTCGGCGTGCCGAGAATCATCCCTGTGCCTGTCACGTCCGATTCGGCGACGCGCGCAAGTCCGAAGTCGAGAATCTTTACCTGCCCGTTGGGAAGCAGAAAGATGTTCGCCGGCTTCAGATCGCGATGGACGATGCTGCGTGCATGGGCAAAGGCCACCGCTTCGCACATCTGCTGCATGAGGCGCAGCTTCGAGGTCAGATCGGAAATCGACCGGGCCGCGATCGCTTGCTTGAGGTCCTTGCCGACCAGCATCTCCATCGCCATGAAGAAGCAGCCGGAGTCCTCACCGAAATCGTGGACGACGACGATGTTCGGGTGCGTCAGTCGCGCTGCCGACTGAGCCTCGCGGTGGAAGCGGGCGCGCTTGTCATCGTCACCGGCCTTGATGATCTTGAGCGCTACCTCGCGGTCGAGGTTCGGGTCATGAGCACGAAAGACTTCGCCCATGGCTCCCTGGCCGATTCTCTCGAGGAGGCGATAACGCCCGATCTGGTTCATGACCTCTGGATGAGTTCGGTAGTGTAATGCATCGGCCGGCCGTCAGAAACAGACTCCATGAACGATGGTTCGTTCTCGTTCCGACGAGCACACGCGTGCTCGACGGAGGAGCGTCAGCTGTCGGTGGTTCGGCTGATCACCGCGCTGAGAACGCCGCGCCCGAGCGTTTCGGCGACCTCGATGCGGAGATCGCGGTAGCGCAGCGAGTCGCCCTCTTTAGCAGGTCGCCCCAACTCGGCGAGTACCAGGCCGCTCAGCGTGTCAATCCTCGAATCTTCGAGCTCGATCCCGAGCTGCTCGCCGATTTCGTCGAGCCGGACGGTCCCCCTGACGAGGAGCGATCCGTCCTGACGCTGCACGATCGGCGGTGTACGGTTGTCCTCATCGAGATCGCCCAGGACGAGCTCGAAGAGATCTTCCATCGTGACGATGCCAGCGGTTCCGCCGTGTTCATCCATCACGACGACGATCTGCGTGGAGGTGCTCATCTGTTCGAGCACGCTCTGAAGCGGCGCCGAATGCGGGACGAAAGGTACTCGACGCACCGGGAGCCGAAAGCGGCCTTCCCGCCGCATGGCCGCAGCGAGGTCGCGGATGTGAACGATGCCGATGATCTCGTCGAGATTCTCATCGTAGACCGGGTAGTAGGTGTGGAGCGGCCTGTCCGAGAGTGCTTCAACGTCTTCGCGCGTGGCGCGCACCGGCAGGGCGGTGACCTGGACACGGGGGACGAGAATCTCAGCGGCGGTTCGATCTCCGAATTCGATGAGCTCGCGCAGTACTTCACTTTCATGCTCGTCGAGAGCGCCTTCGCGACGGCTTTCGGCGATGACGTAGCGAAGCTCCTGGATCGAGTGGGGTGAAGCGCCGCTGGAGGCGTCGATGCCGAAGAGCCTGAGCAGTGTGTTGCCTGTGCCGTTGAGCGCGGCAACCAGGGGAAACAGGAGCAGGCGGATCAGCTCCATCGGAATGAGAAGCACGTATGACGTCCGCATCGGGTCCTGCAGTGCGATCGCCTTCGGCACCATTTCACCGACCACGATGTGGAAGTAAGTGAGGATCGTGATCGCGAGAATGCTGGCAAAGGCGTGGCTCGCAAGCCACGCGGGCCAGCCTCCTCCCTCGAACTGCTGGAACAGCCAGGTTGCGAGGATGTGCTCGCCGTACATGCCGAGACCGAGGCTGGCGATCGTAATTCCGAGTTGTGCCGTGGCTACCCACTGGTCCTGGCGGCGAGGGTTTTCACTGATCTGGACCAGGCGTGCTGCCCACCGGCTGCCGCCCGCCGCAAGTCGTCTAAGCGTCATACGCGGCGCAGCGATGATGGCGAATTCCGCCGCAACGAAGATTCCGTTGAGCAGGATCAAGGTCGCGATGATCGCGATCGTGACCGCGCTCATTCAGTCTCCTCCGGGTCGCGGGAAACGAGGACGGAGACGACTACATGGCCCTGAACTTCTTCGACCTGGACACGCCAGCCGTCGATTCGGACGACTTCACCCTCGAGCGGAAAGCGACCCAATTCGGAGATCACCCGTCCCGACACAGTATCGACATCGGGTGCCTCCCACTCCTCCCGCATCGCGGCGGGAAGATCGTCGAGTGGGAAATTGCCGGCAAGACGTTCAGTGCCGGGAGCAACGGCCGCCCCCGGCCGCGAGACGGCGGTATTACGTCGCGATCCGATCACACTGCCGAGGATGTCGGCTACCGACAGGATCCCGGCGGTGCCTCCATACTCATCGACCACGATCGCGAGCTGGGTCTTGTGCTCCCGCATCTGCTCGAGCGCGTCCTCGAGGGTTGCCGTTTCGGGGATCGAGAGCGTGGGCCTCAGGATCGAGTTGAGAGGACGGTCGGCTTCGCCGGCGATCACGAGAGCCGACAGATCCTTCGAATGCACCAGCCCGACGATGTCGTCGATCCCCTCGCCATAAACGGGAAACCGGGTGTACGGCATCTGAGCAACCTCATCGAGTGCCGCCTCGACTGTCAGTCCGGTCTGGATGGCGATCACCATCGGACGAGGCGTCAGGATCTGGCGGACACGCCGCCTGCTCAATCGCAGAGCCCCCGCCAGACGCACGTGTTCCTCCCGCCTCAATACACCCCTCTCATGCGACTCGTCGAGGAGCAATTCGATCTCCTCGGGGGAGTGAACGTGCCGGTGCGACGAAACGGGAATCCCGAAAAGCCGCAGGATCGCCAGCCCCGAGCCGTTGAGGAGCGCGATGAAGGGGCGCAGAATCACCAGGGACCAGCGCATCGGCACGACAGTGGCGATGCCCGTAATCGCTGGTCTGCGGATTGCGACCGACTTCGGAACGAGTTCCCCGAGCACCATCTGCAGACAGGTCAGCGCGATCAGGATCACCACCGCAGAGATTGATGCCGATTGCACCGGCCCTAAGCCGAATGCATTCTGGAGAGGCGCCTCCAGCGAGTCAGAGAGCTTCGCCTGTCCGTAGGCACCGAGGACGAGCGAGGAGATCGTGATTCCGACCTGACAGGCTGCGATGTAGCGGTCGAGAAGCCGCGCGTCGGTGAGGATCGGGAGGAGGAGCCTGGCCAGACGACTGGACTCCGCCATCTGGTCGATCCTGCTCGGGCGCACTGCGACGGCGGCGAACTCGGCGGCGACGTATAGCGCGTTGATCGAAATCAGCAGCAGAATGACGAAAGTGACGATCACAGTATCGAGCGGGGCTGGTCCCGCGCCCTTCTATCGCATCCACTCATCACTGTCGAGTCCCCGTGAGAGAGCGGCCCGGACCTTCGGCGGCCATGGTGAGCCCCTGCTAAGTTCATACCGATCGCTCCCCTCAACGTGCGAATTCTCGCGCGTCTGGGGATTGCGTTTGGGAGTCGCCCTGAGCCGAATCCGACCGGCAGAGCGACTCCCCGTCAGACCTTGGTCGACAGCTCTCCCGGTTTGCGCAGCATCTTTTCGACTTCGAAGGCGTGGGTCTCTTCGAGGGCGATCATCGAGCGGGCGTACTCTTCGAGCCAGACCGATTTCCCTTCGACGAGAGCGAGCAGCTCGCGATAGATACCGATCCCTGCCCGTTCATGGTCGAGGGATTCGCGCAGAATGTCACCGATATCGTGTCTGTGCGTCTCGAGAAGTTGCCCCATGCCGAGGGATGGATGCTCGCCGAGGGAGGTGATCATCTCACCTGCCTGTTGCGCATGAGCCAGTGACTCGTTCGCCTGCTCGCGAAGCCACGAGACGATCGGAATGCGGTTGTAGCCGTAGACCATCAGGGAGTAGTGGGTGTAACGCACGGCTCCGGCGAGTTCCATCTCGAGGATGCGATTCAGCACGTGCGAGACCTTTTCTTTGTCAATGTCCAAAAGAACCTCCTGGTGTTCGATGTCACCGCGGAAGCGGTGGCGCCACTCTAGCCCAGCGGCTAGCATGCCACCAGCGTTTCCGGCTGGTAAACTGCACATCCTGGAGTGAGCTCATTCTGACTGATCAGGCGTTTCCGGCTGCACCTCCGGTCGTACGCTGGTGGACGCGCGCCGCCACCTTCATAGGCGCGATGGCCGCCATCAAACTCCTGCTGCCGATGTTCAACGCGGCACCGTTTGGCTACTTTCGGGACGAACTCTATTACCTGGTATGCGGGTTCCGGCCTGACTGGGGATACGTCGATCATCCGTCGATGGCTCCGCTGCTGGCGGTGGCGGGCTGGAAGCTGTTCGGCGAGTCGCTGTACGGCGTCCGGTTCTTTCCGGCGGTCTTCGGTGCAGCGACGATGGTGTTCACCGTCCTGATGGCGCGGCGGCTGGGCGCTGGAACGTATGCGCAGGCGCTGGCGGCACTCGCGGTTCTCGCAGCGCCTTTCTATCTGGTGGTCGGTTCGAAACTCTCGACCGACAGCTTCGAAATTCTCTTCTGGACGGCGCTTGCCTACATCACGCTTCGACTCGTGCAGGAGAACGAGCCGCGACTCTGGCTCTGGTTCGGCCTGGCCGCTGGAATCGGACTGCACGCCAAACACTCGATTGTGTTCTTCGCGTTCGCACTCGTCGCCGGTGTGGCGATCTCCTCGCGACGGCGACTGCTGTTGAGTCCCTGGTTGCCGGCTGGCGGAGCGATCGCGCTGCTCATCTTTCTGCCGAATCTTCTCTGGCAATGGCAGCACGGCTGGCCTACGTTCGAGCTGCTGAACAACATCAGGCAGAGCGACAAGAACATCGTACTCAACCCGCTCGAGTTTCTCGGCTCGCAGGTCTTCCTGCTCGGGCCTCTGGCGCTTCCGCTGTGGCTCGCCGGGCTGGTCTGGTTGCTGCGCGCTCGCGATCAGAAAGGGGTGAGGGCTCTCGGCGCTGCCTACCTGATCGTCTTCGCGGTCATACTCCTGCTCAAAGGAAAGAGCTACTACCTCGGAGCCGCGTATCCGATGCTCTTTGCCGCCGGCGCCCTGGCCTTCGAGCACATGACGACGCGGCCTCGCCTCGGCTGGATGCGACCCGCTTATGTCGCAATCATCGTTGCCGGCACTTTGCTTCTGCTGCCGATCGGCATCCCTCTGATGTCGCCGGACCGCACGGCCGCCTGGCAGCGCGCGCTCGGGATCTCTCCCTCTCCGACCGAGCGGAGTCATACCTCTGAACTGCCCCAGCATCTTTCCGACCGGCTCGGATGGGACGAGATGGTGAGCAGTGTCGCGCAGGCCTACCACGCACTACCGGAAGTGGAGCGCGCGAAGGCCGGCATTTTTGCCCAGAACTTTGGTGAGGCGGGCGCCATTGACATCCTCGGACGGAGCCGCGGGCTGCCGCCGGCTCTCAGCGGGCATCAAAACTACTTTCTCTGGGGGCCGCGCCACTACACGGGCGAAGTAATCATCGTTGTCGATTCGCCGACGCACAACCTGGACGACCTCTGCCGGACAGTCGAGTACGCGGGACCTGTCGGCTCACATCCTCACGCATTACCGGGCGAGCAACGGATGGGCATCTATGTCTGCCGGGGCCTGACACCCTCGCTCGGCGATTTATGGCCGCAAGCGAAAAACTGGATGTGAGTTGGCGGTTCAGTGCCCCTCATCCTTCGGTGGTCTGGCGATCTCCAGCTTTCTCAGGAGCTCGCCGGTGTGTATTGAGACGGCGCGTGATCGTGCCGGATAGCGCAGCCGGGCCGCCGCGAATCCGCCGATGAAGCCAAAGAAGTGGCCACTCCAGGAGATCGTCTCCTCGGGTACGAGGGAGAACGCCATCGCCGTTCCGTAGAGACCGGCGACGATCAGAGTGATGATCGCGGTCGAGACGCGACGGTCGAACGCCGTCCGGAAGACGAGGTATCCGAAAAATCCGAACACAACGCCGCTCGCGCCGATGTGCTGTGCGTCGCCGCTTCCAAAGAGCCACGTGCCCGCACCGGCAACCAGCACCGACACGAGTACGACCAGCAGAAACCCCGAGACCCCCCGCAGGAGAATGAGAGCCCCGAGCACGAGGAGTGGGATGGTGTTCGACAACAGATGATCGAGATCGCCATGAATCAACGGTGCGACCGGGATCCCTTCGAGCCCGATCCATGTTCTCGGGATGATTCCGATACCGGCGGCCGACCGCATCCCCGGCGTGAGGAGGTCGAGCAGCCAGACAAACCACATCAGCCCGACGAAGCCGAGCAACGCCGCGATGCGAAGGCGAATGTTGTCGCGCAGCTCATGCACTGGGGGATTGCATGGGGGATGAGGCGGTTCCTCGGAGTTCCTCGGTTCCTCGGCATCTCGGCTTCCGTACGACAACAACCAGATGGAGTAGATCAGCGCATTATCACCCCGTCATGCGCCTGTCATCCGCCTGTCATCCCGAACCGCCGGAGCCCCGGGGGCGGGCGTGTGGGCGTGAGGGGCGGAGGACGGAGAGGGATCCCTTGCCGACGACCCAGACTCGAACGTCACACGGCGTAGTGCAGGGCGCTGGTACCTGCTGCTCGTGCGAAGACTCCAGACCATGCCCATCACGCTCGAAACGTCTCTGCCCGCTCGGTCGTACAACGATGGTGAGTAGCCGCGCTGCCGCCCTTCTCCTCTCGCTTGCCGTCACGACGGTCACCTGCGGTCAGGCGAAGACGCCCTCGCCGCTGCAGATCGAACACCTCCGTGCGTTCGCGACGCTCTACGGTCACGTGCGCTTTTTTCACCCCAGCGACGAAGCCGCTGCAACCGACTGGGATCGGTTCGCGATGCTTGGTGCGGAACGCGTCAGCCGGCTCGCGTCTCGTACACAGCTGAGGACCGAGCTCGAGGCGCTCTTCCACCCGATTGCCCCGGCGATCCAGTTTCTCGGCACCGGTGAGAAGCTGGGGCCGATGCCCGAAGAAGCCGCGGTCGTTGCCTGGCAACACCTCGGCGTCGGTCTCGGTGGGGAGACGCCCTACCGCAGCTCACGCCTCAACCGCGCGACGGCCCCCGGTTCGATCGGAAGCATCGTGAACGGCGTCGACGCAACGCCGCACAGGGGCAAGAAGCTGCGGTTACGCGCGCACGGAAGGGCGGAGGTGAGTGGGCACGCGAATCAGTTGCAGTTCTGGGTGCGGGTTGACCGCGCGGAGCGGAAGCTCGGCTTCTTTCACAACATGGACGACCGGCCGGTGACCTCCGCGAGGTGGGCTGCCTACGAGATCCTTGGTGACATCGCGGACGACGCCCAGCTCATTGTCTTCGGCGCGTTTCTTCGCGGCGAGGGAAAGGCTTGGGTCGACGAGTTCATGCTCGAGGTGCGCGAGCCCGACGGGACCTGGCACAACGTGCCGATCGGGAATGCCGGTTTTGAGGAGAGTGACACAGGCGAGCTGCCAAAGGGTTGGTCGGGGAACCCCTCCGGCTATCAGATCTCTACACAGCGCGACGACGTTGCGGTCGGAAAACAGGCCCTGCGAATCGAGAGTCTGCCGCGTACGGTTATGCCCGCGCTGTTCGAAGCGCGGCCGCGGAACGGTGAGTACAGCGATGTCGCGCTGGCGCCGGACCTCCGAGCGATCATTCCGCTTACGCTCGCCGATCGTGACGGCAAGACGCAGCCCGTCGCAGACGCGAAGTCGCTGCGCAAGCTCCGGGAAGCACTCGCGAAGCTCAACCCGAATGCCACCGCAAACGATCGTGCAGTGCGTCTGGCCGGTGTGATCATCGCGTGGAACGTCCTGCACCATTTCTATCCGTACTGGGACGTGGTGAAAGCAGACTGGGACGCGATGCTCACCGCGGCCCTCGTCCGCGCATACCCGGACCAGACGGCGGAGCAGTATCGCGATCTGTTGAGCGAGTTCGTCGCCGCGCTCGAAGACGGACACGGTGCCGTAGTCCACCCGCGGCTGATGGTCGACCGTGGGTTTCTGCCGGTGGTCGCAGAACTCGTCGAGGGGCAGCCAGTCGTCGTCGGCGTGCCTCCGAATTCGCCGTTCAAGGTGGGCGATGTGATCGTCTCGATCGACCAGGTGCCGGTGATGGACGAGGTGTCATCCCTCATGGCGCTTCGATCCGGATCACCGCAGTGGAAGCGCGCGACCGTCCCGCGACAGCTCGGCGCAGGGCCGAAAGACTCGAAAGCACGCGTCGTCGTCGAGCGCGAGCGTGCGCAAGTGACAATCGAAACGGTTCGCGGCGAACTGGCGGAGGCAAGTCCGCCACTGGTGGCGAGCTTTAGTGAAGTGCGTCCCGGCATCGTGTATGTAGACCTGAGTGCTGTGGACATGCTCGACATCGAAAGTGCAATGCCGAAGCTGACGACGGCACGCGGAATCGTCTTCGACCTGCGCGGCTATCCGAAAGACAACCACGACGTTCTGCGGCATCTGAGCGGTACGTCGCTGCAATCCGCACGGTTTCAGATCGCGCGGCGAATCTACCCGGATCAGAAACGGCTGGTGGGCTATGACGAGAGTGGTCGCTGGAATCTGGAGCCCCTCGAGCCGCGCCTCGCTGCGCGGGTCGTGTTTCTCACAGGTGGCGGTGCCATCAGTTACGCCGAGAGCGTCATGGGGATCGTCGAGCACTACCGCCTCGGCACGATCGTCGGTGGAGCGACGGCGGGGGCCAACGGAAACATCAACGCGATCCCGCTCCCCGGTGGATTCCACATCGCATACACCGGCATGCGCGTGGTCAAGCACGATGGCTCGCAGCATCACCTCGTCGGCATTCAGCCGGACATCGCTGTCGAACGGACGGTCGCCGGCGTGCGGGCAGGGAAAGACGAGGTGCTCGAGCGCGGAATCGCAGTGATCGACGGCAGCCCCTGATGCGGGTCGTCGACACACGGATCCCTCGCCGTCCTCCGCCCCTCACGCCCGCCCACCCACCCCCGGGGCTCCGGCGGCTCGGGATGACAGGCAGGATGACAGGCAAACCGGTGAAC
>DASVLC010000115.1:0-1918 GCA_036385045.1 Thermoanaerobaculia bacterium
CCCCTCGCTGGCTGGACGAAAGGTGACGTTCACCCCGCCACCGCTCGATCACGTTCAGTTCTCGCCGGAAGGCGAATCGGCCCGCTCACGGTACGAATTGCGACCCGAAGTGAAGGTCGTCACTGTGATCGGCAAACTCTCGAAGAACCGAGGCTTCGAGGAGGCGATCCAGACATTCGCGCAGCTGCGAAAGCGAGTCGACTGCCGGATGATGATCATCGGTCACGGAGAGCACCGTCGCTCGCTCGAGGCTCTTGCGAAGTCGGTCCGCGTCGCAGCCGACGTTATCTGGGCCGGCTACCACGAAGACGATCTCGCCGAGCACTACCGCGCTTCGGACGTACTCCTGTTCACGGCTCGCGGCTCCGATGAAGGACACCGCGCGATCATCGAGGCGATGGCCTGCGGAGTGCCGGTAGCGACATTTCCTCTCGAGGGAGTGAGCGCGCTGGTCCCTCCGGACTGGATCGCAGCCGCCGCTACACCGGATGCGCTCGCAGTGACGGCAGCGGCCCTGCTCTCGGCAGACCGGCATGAGCTGTGGGGCGACGCATTCCGCCGCTCGCTCCCCTTCGGTTATGCCGCCGCCGCGAAGCGGCTGATCGAACGCTACGAGAGTCTCGAGAGGTTCGAAGCTTGAGAGTCAAAGACCGGGCACGGGGCTCGGGCCCGGGCCCGGGAACGAATGCTCCCGGGAAGCCGCGGAGCGGCGTCATCTCCGTAGCCCAGCGCGCGAGCGCTGGGGTGATCGTCGGTCGAAGGTCGAGCCGCGGAGCGGCGACATCTCTGGCTCACGCCCGCCGGCACCTGATCTTCGGCCGCCATGCCGCCGCTCCGCGGCTACCTCCACGCTCGCTAGAGCCCAGCGCTCACGCGCTGGGCTACGGAGATGACGCCGCTCCGCGGCTGCTCGCGGAACCGTGCTTCTTCACCCGCCACCCCAGGCGGCCTGATTGTGCGCGGAGTCTGAGAGAGAAATCTCAGACCTGGGCAGCCCTAGAATTCTGCTAAGAGACGAATCCTCAGGCCTCGGGGCCTAGATCCCGCGAAGAATTGCCCGCACCGGACTACCATCCCCTCCGGCGATCCTCAGCGGCAGCGCCACCAGCTCGTAGCGACCCTCGGCGACGCTGTCGAGTACCAGCCCCTCGAGATTCGCCATGTTGTTTCGCGCAAACGCCTGATGCGCCTCGAGCTGCTTCGACTCGAACGGGTCTACTGACGGCGTGTCGATACCGATGGTGATCACGCCGAGGCTGTGGAGCCAGTCGACGAGCTCCGGCGAGAGGCTCGCGAAGTCGTTGTTCCATCGGCGGTGATCGGGGAAGGTGCCGGTGCGCAGCAGCACACGCGCCGCCAGGATCCGCTTTCCGGCGAGGTCTTCAGGCATGATGCGACGACCCTGCACCCCTTCGATCGGCAGCACGACACAGGGGCCGATGTAGTAGTGAAGGCTGCGGCTGGCGATGTCCTCGCCGCCGGCGGTGAAGTGACTCGGCGCATCGGCGTGAGCGCCGACGTGCAGGGTCGTGCGGATGTCCGACAGCGTCATGTTGCCGCCCGTCGCCATGTCGACGTTAACGGTGCGCGCGTAGGGAGTGTCGCCGGGCCAGACCTTGATCGTCGGGTCGATGACGGGAGAGATATCAATGAAAGCCATTTCGTCAGTCCTCAGGCGCCGGCGATCACTTTCAGCTCGACCGCGATCGGCGTCGGTAGCGAGTCGACTCCGACCGTCGTTCGCGTCGGCTGAATGGTTCCGAAGTACTCGCCATAGACCGCATTGAACGTGGGGAAGTCGCGTTCCATGTCGGTCAGGTAGACAGTGACGTCGACGACCCTCTCGAGCGAGCTTCCGGCATCTTCCAGAATCGCCTTCACGTTCTCGATTGCTGCACGTGTCTGGACGTCGATGTCG
>DASVLC010000116.1:0-3965 GCA_036385045.1 Thermoanaerobaculia bacterium
GGCAGTTCGTCCGTCACCGTCACCCCCGTTGCGTTGCTCGGACCATCGTTGGTGACCGAGAGCTCGAACGTGACAATGCTGCCGGGGGCGATCTCTCCCTGCGTGACGAGAGTCTTGAGGATGTCGAGGTCGGCCTGAACCGCCACGGCGGTGATCGCCGTGGCGCTGTCGTCGAACGCGTCAGGTGCGACACCGGTGGCGCTGACCGTCGCGGTATTGCTGAGCGAGCCTGGTGCGGAGGCATCGACGGTGCCTGTGATGGTGATGACGTGACTCGTTCCGGCCAGCAACGCGCCCACCGTGCAGATCGCTGCTCCTCCCGCGGGTGATTCGGCACATCCCGTGGTCGTCACACCGGTGAGCGAGGGGCTGATGGTGTCGGTGACCACGACGCCGGCGGCATCCGATCCGCCGCTGTTGGTCACCGTGATCGTGTAGGTGAGCTGCTCGCCCGGAAGCACCGGGTCGGGAGCGCCCGTCTTGGTGATCGAGAGTGCTACGCACGAGGAGAGGGGGCCGGTCAGGAATGTGCTCGCATCGACGTTCGCCGAGATCGCGTCGCCTGATCCCGGGCCTTCGCCGCTCGGGCCCGAGGGGTCTCCCCACCAGTTCCCGTTGGCGTCAACGATCTCGCTCGATCCCGCTGTCGAACCGTTGTAGATCCCGTAGAGGCTGTTGCCGACGATGTTGTTGGAGTGGATGTCGATCGAAACACCCGCTCCGAGCCCTCCGCCGACGGTTCCGACGACCGTGTTGTAGAACTGAATTCCGTTGACGAAGTCGCGAATGTCGTTGCAGGTGATATTGATCGGATCCTCGCGAAGTCCCATGGTGGAGTGGTTCGTGTGGATGTAGATGGCCGCGAACTCGGGGACGGCGGTAGTGGAGGCATCGTTGCCGTCGAAGGTGTTCCCGGTGATGTCGATCGGCCCGTCGCCACCGATCTGGATTCCCATTCGCGATGGCGACGCTGGCTGATACGCTCCCGTGAATACGAAGGAGTTGTCCGCAATGGTCAGGAGTGAATGGACACGATCCGACCGGAGGTTCGTGATCAGCGCTCCTCGAGGAGCGGTCGGAGGAATCGCAACTGACTGTGCGATCCGGTTCCCTTCGAAGCTCACCCCCGGTCCCAGACCCGCCCCGGACGAAAGGAGGTACATCGCGGCGCCCGTGTGGTCGGTGAAATCGTTGTCGCTGACGACGAGATTATTCACCGTCGCGCCGTTCGAGCTGTATATCTTGGTGAGGTAGATCCCGTAGTTGTTGGTGGTGAAGTCATTGCCGTCGATCGTCGAATCCTCGATCTCTTCGAGGTACATCCCGGCGAACGAATGGTTCGTGAACGTGTTCCCGGACGCCTCGAAGTTGCGCAGTGTCGACGTGGCACCGTCATTGGCCTGGTACACGCCCATGCGCACGAACGGCGCTCCCACGATCGTCTGGGTGAAGGAGGAATTGGAGAGGACGAATCCATCCACCTGCGATGTCGACGAGAACCGGATCCCGTAGCGGTTGTCGAGGAAGATGCTGTCGGTGACCGTCGTGTCGGTGATCGTGGCGCCCGATATGTCGATCGCGCTCGACGACGAGAAGTCCCTGAACCGGACGTTGCGCACGACCTGATTCGTCAGCGTCGACTGATAGCGGATGCCATTCGTTCCGCTGAGAACCCCCACCTGCGAGATGGTCAGATCGGCGATCGTGACGTTGTTGGCGGTGACCTGGAACCCGAACGTCGACGCGGCAATCACGTTGATGAAGGTGGAATCGCGGTTGACTCCCTCGATCGTGACCTCCTTCGCTACCGCGATGGTACCCTCGGCGTAGGTTCCATCGCACACTTGGATCGTGTCTCCGTTGTTCGCCGCGGCGAGAGCCGCGGTGATCGTCGTGAATGACGCGCCGGCACAGACGCTATCGTCATCGACGACGAGAGTCGCACCATAGGCGCTGGTGAACGAGAACAGGAGACAGACAGCACTCAGCGCTACATTCCATGACTTCATCGAAGTTCTCCTTACCCGGGGGAGCGCGCATCCTACAGCCAGGAAGGTCGATGGGGCACAACGATTTGCGGTCCAGTTCGCCACAATGCTTAAAGAGTCAGATGGCGTTAGGCTACGCGTCAGATCGCCAGCCGTGACCGGCTGTTTGGAGTGTTACGGCCGAACGGCGTGCTGAATCGCCGGATCCTGAGTGCTGTTGTCGGTCCAGACGCCGTAGACGATTGCGGCACCTTCTTCGATCGTGAACATTACCGACTCATTCCCTTCGAACGACTCGAGACCGAGCAGATCGGCCGCCGGCGCCTGTAGAAAGTACGTTCCCGGGAACTCGAGCCCGGCAACGCGAATCACGTCGCCCTCCGCATTTCTCACCGTGGCCGTCATGCGCACACCCTCCGCCAGTGTCCGGACACCGAGGTTGAAGCGCAGGTTCTGCGGATCAGCAGGGGCAACGACCACACCTGAGTCCGTGGCGCGGAGTGCGTTTTCTTCCGGCACGAGTTCGGTCATCAAGCTCGTCTCGCCTCCGTCCGCGATGCTGTAGATGCGGCCGAGGAGGACCGGCCGGACTGCGCCGGAAACGATCACGTCGAGCGACCCGAGTCCGTCGGCACCGATCGCCGAAACGACGTTTGACGTCGAGGCGCTACCGAACGCGGGGACGTTGACGACGATCTGCGGATCTGCATCCGAACCGGCCACGCCCGCGGGGTGGAAGCGAATCGTCGCCGAGAGCGGACCATTGGAGCGGTTGTAGATCTGCAGCCCGGTTGCGAAACGTGAGCCGAACCGCCCTTCGACCGAGCCCGCAACCGGGAGAATGTATCTGCCGCTCAGCGGCGGCTCCTCTTTTGCGGCGATCTGAATGTTCGGATCGTTCGTTCCATTGTCGGTCGCAGCCCCGTAGATGACGCCTCGGCCGGAGAGCACTTCAAACGTGAGCGAGTCCGTGCCGATGGACGACGCACCGGCGAACGCTTCGAACGATTCGTGAATGAGCGAAGAGGGGGGCAGGATCCGGTCGAAAGTCCTGACGAGGCCACTTGAGGAGTTGCGGTGATAGACACGGACGGCGAGTCCGTCACCCATTGAGCGCAGACCAACGTTGAACCGGGTTGCCGTCTGGTTGGTCGGGAGGAGAAGAGTCGCACGATCGCCGGGAGCGAGCGTCGACTGGAGAGGAATCGCGCGTTCGATGAGACCCGAGGTTCCGAGCTCGAGGTCATCGTTGAAGACGTGCGCCACCGTCACCGGAAGCGGACCGCGCAGGCGGCGCACGTCGGCACTGGTGAGCCCTGCGAACCACGCTGGCAGGAGATCGTCGATGAAGCGCGTCTGGCCCGGAGGAATCAGATACGGATACGGCGGTATCGAAGGGTCGATGAATACGATCTCTCCCTCCATCACCTCATCGGTCGCATTGACGAGGTGAAGCGTCGTGCGGAAGTAGGAACCACCGATGCCCGGCGTGTTCCCGATGACCGGGATCACGGCGTCATCGTAGAGAGCGTGTCCCACCTCGGATTGTCCCATCTCTGCCAGCGCCGGCCCGGTCTCGATGCCGGCGGAACGTAACGCCGGTGCCGCGAGGCTCGGCGTCACTGTCATTAGTGTCATCAGCAGCGCGGGCACTGCAGTTCTGATCGTCATTCGGAAACGCCCCCGTCCGGTAGCATTCATTACACCGTCCTCTCTGCAGGATCTCCGCCGCATAGGAGAGGTGTGGTATTTGCGGGACCGGTCATCTCACTCGGAGACCCGCCGGCCTCCGCAGCGCTAGGCGAGGGGCGGCCGTCGCGTTGCCTCGACCAGCCGCCGCTCGAGATACGTTCGCTCGGCGGTGTTCGTGACCAGCGCGAGCGCAGCGCGATAGGCTTCCGCGGCTTCCTCGCGTCTCCCGGCGCGCAGCAGCAGCGCGGCTTTCGAGGCGGGGAGGAGGTGGTAGTCGGCGAGATC
>DASVLC010000117.1:0-2084 GCA_036385045.1 Thermoanaerobaculia bacterium
AGCCCCGGTGGGGGGCGGAGGACGGAGAGGGATCTGCCGACGAGCGTCCACCGTGCGTCGCCGATGAGCGAAGATGCCCGGGGGGCGTCGAACGATAGAGCGAACGGGGTGAGATCTCGAGCGACTCGGCGAGCTGAGCCAGCGGCCGTCGGGCGGACCGTCTCTTCGCAATGGTGCAGTTGCTCACCGAGGCGCGATCTCGCCGAAGTCGCACAGGCGCCGAAGACCCCGACTCCTCGCGAAAACGCGCATAATCGCCCCATGTCTTCGATCGACGAGATCATTGCGCTCTACAAGAAGGACGTCGACCGGACCCTGATCCGCGAGAACCTCAAGCTCACGCCCGAGGAGAGGCTGCGAAAGGCACAACAGATGGCGAAGATGGCCGAGGAGCTCCGAGAGGCCGGAAAAGCGGCTCGCAGAAAGCAATGATCGACTACGACCGCATTCTCCCGCTGCTGGCGGATGGGAGCGTGGAGTTCATCGTGGTAGGCGGCACAGCCGCCAATATCCACGGCTCGGCGCGGGTGACGGCGGATCTCGACGTTCTGTATCGACGGACGCGCGAGAACCTTGCTCGTCTGGTGGCGGCGCTCGGGCCCCTGAAGCCGTACCTGCGCGGTGCGCCGCGCGGTCTTCCCTTCCGATGGGACGAAGAGACCGTGCAGCGTGGACTCAACTTCACCTTGACGACCGAGGGCGGCGACATCGATCTTCTGGGAGAGATGGCGGGAGTTGGAACGTGGGCAGAAGCGATTCCCCGATCGTTCGAGCTTGCGTTCCGAGGGGTGACCGTCCGAGTGATCGAGCTCGACGCGCTGATCGCCGCCAAGCGCGCCGCCGGGCGTCCGAAGGACTTCGAAGTACTCGCCGAGCTCGAAGTGATCCGTGAGGAGAAGAGTGAAGGGTGAAGGGTGCGGGGAGTCCTCGGCCGTTCGGTGTGCTCATCTCTTTGGCCCATGAACGGATGATCCCTTCCCAGAAGTGCCTGATGCGGTTCAAGATCGATGAGAACCTGCCGAGCGAGCTGGTGTTGCGATTCATGGCATGCAGATCCGTCGTCGTTGAGCCGGCAATCGCGTGAAGTGCCCGTGCCATCACGCAGCGCTGTACTCTACGCATGTGACCGCCGCCGACGAACGCGAATGGAAGACGCGTAAGGGTCGCATCGACCCACGCCTCGACTCCCTCGGATGGAAGCGTTCCGCGTCTGAGCCGGCGCACCGCACCGAGGAGCATCCGACCGGCGCCGGTCCCGCGGACTATGTCCTGCACCTTGACGGCGCCCCGGTCGCCGTCATTGAGGCAAAGAAGCTCACCGTCGGTCCGCAGAACGTTCTAACCCAGGCACAGAGATACGCGCGCGGGTTGAGCGGCGCGAAGACGCGATTCGGTGAATACCGCGTTCCGTTTCTCTACGCGACCAACGGTGAGGTCGTCTGGTTCCACGACGTCCGCGACTCTCTGAATCTCTCACGGCGTGTAGCAACCTTTCACACGCCGTCCGCGCTGCGCGAGATGCTGGAGCGTGACTTCGAGCGCCAGATAAGCGTTCTGAACGACCTCGCCTTCCGTCATGACCGGATCCGCGAGTACCAGTGGGACGCGAACGTGGCGATCGAACGGGCAATCGCCGACCGCAAGCGGCGGATGCTCCTTGCGATGGCGACGGGAACGGGGAAGACCTACACGCTCGTCCACGAAATCTACCGCCTCATGAAGAGCGGCGTCGCGCGACGCGTCCTCTTCCTGGTCGACCGCCGTGCCCTCGCAGCGCAGGCGGCACGCGCCTTCGCCTCCTTCGATCCGGAACCTGGCCTCAAGTTCAACCAGATCTACGAGGTCTACACACAGCGCTTCCAGCGCGAGGACTTCGAAGAGGACGACCCGTTCGACCCCAATGTCATGCCGAATGCGTATCTGACGGACCCGAAGCCGGGTCACGCATTCGTCTTCATCTGCACGATCCAGCGGCTGGCAATCAACCTGTTCGGACGTGAGGCGATGCTCGAAGCCCGCGAAGGCGATTCGGAAGACGACGCGATGAAGCTTCCCATCCCGATCCACGCCTTCGACTTCATCGT
>DASVLC010000118.1:0-10528 GCA_036385045.1 Thermoanaerobaculia bacterium
GTTTGAGAAAGGGACGCACTCATTTCAGCTGGGAGATGGAGAGTCGACTGGATTAGTGCCGGTGGCTCGCCGCTGCGAAGATATGAGGTGATGGCGAGCGGGACCGCGAGCGCCGCCACGACGAGCAGCAGTCCTGCGACCCAGTTCATCCGGCTTCGTGACGGAGCGGCGCTCTCGCTGCTGCTTTTCTTCTGCGCGATCCATCTCAATTCACTTGCGATGTCGCGAGCCGACTGCCAGCGGTCGTCCGGCTCTTTCGCCAGGCATCGTTCGATCACGTGCTCGAGAGACGGCGTTGCCAGCGGCTGGCTTTCGCTGAGAGGCCGCGGCTCGCCTGCGACGATGGCGGCGATCAGGCTCGTTCGCGTCTTTCCCTCGAATGCACGCCGCCCTGTGGCCATCTCGTAGAGCACCACGCCGAGGGCGAAGATGTCGGTACGTGGATCGGCCTCGAGCCCTTCCAACTGCTCGGGAGCCATGTACTGGAATGTCCCGAGAATCGTCCCCTCGGCGGTCAGTGGCTTCTGATGCTCGGTCAGCGCATCGGCCGAGACTGTCGCCGTGACTCCCGCCTTGGCGAGGCCGAAGTCGAGGAGCTTCGCTCCCCCCTTTGTGATCATTACGTTCCCAGGCTTCAGATCACGATGGACGATTCCTCGCTTGTGCGCCGCCGCGAGCGCCTCGGCGATTTCGCTCCCGTTCCGGAGTACCTGGTCGAGCGGAAGCGGGCCGCGCGTCAGCCTGTCCGCGAGGCTTTCGCCCTCGACGTACTCCATGACCAGATACTCGGTCCCGTCCTCGTTGCCGACGTCATAGAGCGTGCAGATGTGCGGATGCGACAGGGAGGAGATTGCGCGCGCCTCTCGTTCGAAGCGTTCCCTCAATGCAGGGCTCGAGGAAAGGTGCGAGGGGAGGACCTTGATGGCGACGGTACGATCGAGACGAGTGTCGGTCGCTCGGTAGACCTGCCCCATGCCGCCCTGGCCGATCAGGTCCTCCACACGATACGAGCCGAGCTGCGTGCCTGGAGCAATCATCGAGAGAGACTCAGATCGTACCGTGTCGAGCGGAGATTGACTACCGAGCCAAGGTCTCACCGCTCAACCCTCGGCCCTTCCTCTCTTTCCTGCTTCGGGACCCGAAGTAACTTCGATCCTCGCCAGGTCGTAGAATGATCCATGACCCGATCAACAGGACTATGGTTCGCCCTTGCCGCGGCCTGCATGTCGTTTTCCGCGGGCGCGGACTCGCTTCGCGATGTGAGATCCGCCGTAGGGAAACTGACAGCACGGAGCCCGGTACGTGCCACCTACGCAGTGAACTTGTCGGTGAAGGCATCGGGTAAGCTCGCCAACCAGACCTCCGCGCGGACTCTCGCCGTCGAAGTCGCGCATGACGGTAACGGTGTCACGATTACGGTCCCTCAGGAGATCGTGGAGAAAGCCTGGCAGGGAGCGACGCGGGACGATGCGCAGCACGCGATCGACGGCATTCGCCCTTCCAGTCTCATCGAGGCACTCGATTTCCGCGCGTCTCTTCTCGACTTGCTGAGCCATGCAACGGTCGTCACCGAGTCACGCGTCTCCTATCGCGGTGCGCCCGCGCGCCTGTTGATCCTGAAGCTCGACGCACCGGCGCGGAAGAAGAAGAACGAGATCGTGATCGGCAACGTGAAGGTCGTCGAGGATCGGATGAGCATGTGGGTCAGCGATGACAACCTGCCCCTTGCGGCGGAACGAGTGAGGAAGACGAGCGCTGGTTTTCTAGTCTTCCGGGCCGAGTCGAGCAGCCGCACTCACCTCACGTTCAGCCGGGCGGGCGACAGGCTTGTCCTGGCGCGACTCGAGTCCGCCTCCGGTGGCTCGGCGCTCGGTACGAAGATCGACGAGAGCTCCGTGCAAACCATGACCGTGAGGTGAAGATCACGGGTTGTGGAGTGAGGCGATAAGATCGCGCTATGCGCTCGCTCCGGTTCGCGGTCATCGTCCTCTCACTTCTTCCGCTCACTGCCGTCGCCGCGGGGCTATCACGCACCGAAAAGGCGATCGTCGCCCATGTCGATGCCGAGCTGACGCAGATGATCGCGCTGCTCGAGCAGTCGGTGAACATCGACAGTGCGACCGAAAATCTGGAGGGCGTTCGCGCGGTGGGCGATCTTTATGAGACGAGTCTTTCGAAGCTCGGCTTCGCGACGCGCTGGATCGAAATGCCGGAGGGGTTCGGACGTGCGGGCCACCTGGTCGCGGAGAGGAATGGCCGCAAGGGGAAGCGCATCCTGCTGATCGGACATCTCGATACGGTGCTCGAGGGACCGGAGATGCGCTGGCAACTCGACGGAGATGCCGCTCGCGGAAGCGGTACGGTCGACATGAAGGGCGGAAACCTGATCGTGATCGCGGCGCTCAGTGCGCTGCATCGCGCACGAGCGCTCGACGACCGCCGCATCGTCGTCTACTTCACGGGCGACGAGGAAGCACCGGGACGGCCGATTTCGATCAGTCGTGGTGATTTCATCGATGTGGCGAAACGGAGCGACATCGCGCTCGGGTTCGAGGCGAGCGTCGGTTCGACCGCCACCGTCGGACGGCGTGGCGTGACCACCTGGCGCCTCGAAGTCGATGCCGTGACCGCTCATTCGTCCGGGATCTTCAGTGAGAACACCGGCAGCGGTGCGATCTTCGAGATCTCGAGGATCATTCACGCATTTCATGACGAGCTGAAGGGCGAGGAGTTTCTCACTTTCAACGCGAGCGTCATCGCGGGCGGTACTGAAGTGACGTACAGCGATGAAGAATGGGGCGGGACGGCATCAGGCAAGTCGAACGTGGTCCCCCCGAAGGCAGTTGCTGCCGGCGATCTGCGGTTCATCTCCGAAGAACAGCGCGAGTCCGTGAAGCATCGGATGCGCGAGATCGTGGCGCGCCATCTGCCGAGGACCTCGGCCAGCATTACGTTCAGCGACTCCTACCCGCCGATGGCACCCACCGAAGGGAATTACGCGATTCTCGCGGAGCTCGATCGAGTAAGCAGAGATCTGGGATACGGCGAAGTTCCCGCATTCGATCCAGGACAGCGAGGTGCCGGTGATATCTCGTTCGTAGCGTCGTACGTCGATGGCCTCGACGGGATCGGCGCGAGAGGCGCCGGCTCGCACACGCCTGACGAACGGCTCGATCTCGCATCGATGCCCGAGCTGATCAAGCGGACGGCGATCCTGATTTATCGGCTGACGCGGTGAAGGTGCCGTTTCACGCTGCGCGTCGTGTCAAGGCCTGTCATCCCTGTAGCGTAGCGAGGGATCTGGCGGATGGGCGGTGCCAAGCACGCGCATCGCACCGCCCACCCACCCAGATCCTCACGCTACGCTCAGGATGACAGCCTTATGGGATTGAGTTAGGCCATTGAGATGTCACCCAGATGTCACCCCGAGCGGGTGTGTGGGCGGGCATGCGAGGGGCCTGGCAGGCTGCGTACTCCGTGGCCCGTAGGGCATAGCGAGTGCGGCTACTTCGTCTTTCGACCGCCTGCTACGGAACTGCGAGACTCTTCTCCGTCATCCCCGTTGCCCCGGTCAACAGGTTCGGGGGAATGTGACCCGTGTCGCCGAGCGAGATGACTTTGAACCGGCCATCCGGTTCCACGATGATCTCCGTAACGCTCGCGTGCCCGACCGACATCTCGAGCCACGCTTCAGTGTCGACACCCAGTGCGCGGGTGGTGAGATAGCGGATCACGTTGCCGTGACAGACGAGAATCTCACGCCGCGGAGTGCCTCTCGAGGGAATGAAGCGGGCATTGAACAGGCCATCGAGACGGGCCGCACATTCGGCCATTTTCTCGGGCGTTTCCCTGGCGGTAACCTCCTTTCGGCGCGTCGCAGGTGTGCACTCGGCAAGGTCAGGGACGATTTCGAGGGGAACGCCGGGGAGATCAGCGGCGATGACCTTTGCCGTCTCGTGGGCGCGCGTCATGGGGCTCGTGAACAGTGCGTCCGGAGTACCCGTAAGCCCGGCGATCCGCGCCGCGGCGAGGCGCGCCTGTGCGACACCGAGGGGCGAGAGCCCCGGTCCGGGTGAAGGGTTCGCTGGATCGGCCACATACGCGCCGTGACGGATGAGAAGGATTGTCCGGGCGGCTGGCTGCGGCGCCTCCGTTGCCTGTGATGCTGATGCGACCGAAACAATGACGCTCGCGAGTGCGAGCAACATGAGATGCAGGTAAGGGCGCATGGGAGCTCCTCGGCACACTCTAGCATCGCGCTTGATCGTGATTCGCGTGGAACAAGCCGCTGCGCGGCTCCAGTGCCGTGCAAACGGCATAGCGCGCTGGAAGCGCGGCGGATGGCTGTTGAAGCGCGCAAACAGACCTGCCATCCGGCTACCGCAACGCGGCGCTCAGAGCCGCGCGACCCCCTTGGCCGCACCCACTTCTCGAAGGAGGCACGACCGTTGCGCTGCCCAGCAGTCATGCCAGCTACACGCGTCAGGATCATCTGGGACAGGCTCAGTTCAACCCTCTGGTTCGTCCCGGCGACGATGACCGGCGGGGCGATCACGCTGGCTTTCGTGATGGTCTGGCTGGACCGCGGCACCTCGGACGATTACGAGCCGTGGTTCTTCCTCTATTCGGGAGGCGCGGAGGGAGCTCGGTCGGTTCTCTCGACGATCGCCGGGTCGATGATCACCGTGGCCGGCGTCGTCTTCTCTTCGACGGTCGTGGCACTGTCGTTCGCCTCTGCCCACCTCGGTCCGCGGCTGCTGCGAAATTTCATGAAAGATCGCGGCAACCAGATCGTGCTCGGTACGTTCATCTCGACGTTCGTCTACTGCCTGCTCGTCCTGAGAACGGTCAGCGAGACGGGAGACGGGTTCGTTCCCCACATCGGGGTTACGGCTGGATTGTTCATGGCCCTGGCCAGTCTCGCGGTCTTGATCTACTTCATCCATCACGTCGCCCGCAGCCTTCAGGCCGACGTCGTGATCAGCATCGTCGCGGAGGAGCTCGATCGCTCGATCGAAGGGCTCTATCCCGGTGGGATGGGAGAGGATGTGCCGGAGAGCCGGCTTGCCGAGATGGAGGAGAGAGAGCAGCAGCTCGATCGAGAGAAGTCGGTGCAGGTCGCGCTGCCTGACTCGGGCTATCTTCATGCGCTCGAGGTCGAGACCGTGATCGATCTGGCCGCCGGCGAGCAGCTCGTGATTCGCCTGCTGACCAGGCCGGGTCGCTATATCCATGACGGAACGCCGGTGGCGGAGATCTGGCCGATAGAACAAGCAACACAGGAAGTCACGAAGAAGCTAAGTTCTGCGTTTCTGCTCGGGCGCACTAGAACTTCGCAGCAGGATGTCGAATTCGCGATCAACCAGCTCGTCGAAGTCGCCCTTCGGGCGCTCTCCCCCAGTATTAACGATCCATTCACGGCGATCACCTGCATTGACCGGCTGTCGACCGGTCTGCTCCATCTGATGCGGCGGAGTTTTCCGACGAGGTACCGGATGACTTCTGATGGCCGGCTGGCGGTGATTGCCTCTCGTTCGAACTTCGACGGCGTCACCGACGCTGCCTTCCATCAGATCCGGCAGTCGGGAGCCGGAATGCCAGCCGTGACGATTTACCTGCTCGAGTCTCTGTCGGTGCTCTTGCGGCATGCAACGACCGACGAGCAACGCCGCGCTCTGACGCGGCACATGGATCTCGTACGCCGGGCTGGTCTTCGCGAGACGGACGAGGCGCTGGACCGGGCCGATCTTGCAGACCGGGCGACGCCCGGAGACTGAACGGTACGTGCCCGGGCGAACTCCTGTAAACGTATGGCGTTCAATGTAGTTAGCACGGATGTTGCAACGAAATAGTGTATGGACATGAAAGAGAGATATTCAAAAAAGGAGGAACGATACGGGGGGGCGGTTTGAGTGGGCGCGTGCTCGTCGTTGAGCCCTATCACGAGATCCGCTCTCTGCTGGCGGCTGTGCTCGTTACCGCGGGACACGAGGTTTCGACGCTGGCAGACGGCCGGGAAGCTCTCGAGGAGATCGAAAAGGGCGATTACGGTTGCGTGCTGATCGGTTCACCCGTACCGGTCGAGCACGCCGGACGCTCGAGGTTGCTGATCGAGGTGATCGCCGAAGAGTACCCGGATCTGTGTGAATCGCTGGTACTCGTCACGACGTACGTCGAAAGCTTGGAAATCCTGTCACTGGCGGCGCGGCTGAACGTGTTCGCAGTTCTAGCCAAGCCCTTCTCCACGATAGCGTTGCGGGACGTCGTAAGCGACTGTCTGTCTGGCGGCATGACGACGCAACGCTGGTTGGGCATCTCCGAGGATCTGGTCGACGAGGCTCACTCACTCCGGCGGAACTGATCTCGGGGCGCCCCGCACGCCCTGCAGCGTCGAGAAGCCGGCGTCATCGGTGATGCGGCCGATGACGCTGAAGCTGCCGTCAGTCTCGAGCACGATCGCAGCGACGTCTCGCAGATCGCCGAACCCTCGACGACGTGCTGCTGTCCATACCTCCTGCTCGGTTACCCTTTCACGCCTCATCATGTCGCGATCGAAGTTTCCCTGACGGACCAGCAGCGACGGCTCCGACTTCACGACATTCCTCACTACAGCTGTGCGTACCGACAGCCAGGTGATCGCGAACTGCGCGGCGATCAGAAGGAGAAAGGCTGCGAGCCCTGTCAGCAGCGGTACCGTCCCGGACACAATGGTTGTTGCGAGTGTCGATCCGAGAGCGACTGTCACGATCAGATCGAACGCATTCCATTTGGCGACGGTGCGTTTGCCGCTGATCCGGATCATCGTGACGAGTGCTGCGAACGCGAGAAGTCCGCCGATGACCGTCTGTGCAGCGCCGCTCCAGCTGCCGATCAAGGTGCTGAAGTCCATGATGCCAGCGAATGCGGGAATCGCGCCGTCTGGTCCGCCACGCCCTCGCTACGCCGTCCGAGCATTGACCATTTCGTGTCCGCCGTGCGGTGCCTTCGAGGCCTCATAATGACGAGACCACGCCTGTTCGCTCGAAGCAGTCCGGGACGAGATCGTCAGATCGCCGGAGTCATCGTCGAACCGCGGATCCAGCCCCAACTTGCAGTCAATTCCGGAGGACGAATGAAGAAGGCAGCCACGCTGCTCACGCTTTGCCTGATCGCAATGCCGCTGTTCGGTCAGAAGAAAGCGCCGGCACCGCCCGCGATCGGCAGTGACGTCGCATCGAAGACCCTGAAGAACGGCATGAAGGTGATCGTCTGGCCCGATCACGACATCCCCAACGTCGCGATGTTCGTCTGGTATCGCGTCGGCAGCCGCAACGAGTACGCCGGGATCACCGGCCTGTCTCACTTCTTCGAGCACATGATGTTCAACGGTGCGAAGAAGTACGGCGCCGGAGAGTTCGACGGCGTCATGGAGGCGAACGGCGGGAGAAACAACGCCTACACGAACCAGAACGTCACTGTTTACCAGAACTGGTTTCCCCGGACGGCGCTCGAGCTGATCTTCGATCTCGAGGCGGACAGAATGCAGCACCTGGCATTCGACGAGAAGGTCATCGAGAGCGAACGTGGTGTCGTCTATTCAGAGCGGCGTTCGGGCGTCGACAACAACAACAACGGCCTGCTTTACGAACAGGTACAGGCCGCGGCGTTCCTGGCGCATCCGTATCACATCCCGGTGATCGGCTGGCCGAGCGACATCGAGTCGTGGAAACACGAAGATCTGGTCCGTTTCTTCAAGACGTATTACGCGCCGAACAACGCGACGATGATCGTGGTCGGTGACGTCACACCGGCAGAAGTCTTCAAGCTGGCGGAAACCTGGATCGAGCCGATTCCCGCGCAACCTCCGCCCGATCCGATACGGACGAAGGAACCGGAGCAGCTCGGCGAGCGTCGCGTGGTGGTCGAGAAAGACGCACAGGTCCCGCTGATCCAGATGGCGTACCACTCCGGTGCCGCCACCGATCCGGACAACGACGCACTCGATCTGCTGCTGACGATTCTGAGTCGTGGCGAGTCGTCGAGACTTTATCGGCGTCTGGTCGCCGAGGAGCGTGTGGCGCTGGACGTGTCGATGTTCCGCGCTACCGCGTTCGATCCGTCGCTCACCTGGCTGACCGCCACGGTGCTGGCCGGCATCGACCCCGCGCGGGTCGAGAAGATCATCGACGAGGAGATGGCGAAGGTAATCAGCGATGGCGTAACCGAGGCCGAGTTGCAGAAGGCGACGAACATCGCCGCGGCCAATTTCTGGCGCTCGATGCGAACGATCAGCGGCAAGGCTCAGAGCCTCGGCAACTATGAGACGTTCTACGGTGACTACAGCAGGCTTTTCGATCAACCCGCGCTGTATGACGCGGTGACCCGGGAGGAGATCCAGAAGGTCGCCGCGAAAATTTTCCGGAAGACGAACCGGACGGTCGGCACTCTCGTTCCGAAGCAGGTCGCGGCCGCGCAGGAGACCAACTGATGAACAGAATGAAAGTAGCGCTCGCCGCTCTGCTGTTGTTCGCCGCTGGTCACGCGAGCGCAGAGACGCCTGTCACCGCGAAGCTCGCTGACGTGAAACTCCCTCGCTACGAGCAGGTGCGCCTGCCGAATGGCCTCACCCTGTTGCTGATGGAGAGACACGACGTTCCGCTGATCGCGTTCCACGGCAGGCTTCGTGGCGGAGCGCTTGCCGACCCGCAGGGGAAAGAAGGCGTCGGAGCGATCGCGGCAGAGTTGATCCAGAAGGGCTCCGGAAAGCGCAACGCGCAGCAGTTCGCCGAGGCGGTCGATAGTGTTGGCGGCCAGCTCAGCGTCTCGGCAGGTCGCGAGGCGACGACGATCAGCGCCGAGTTCATGGCTAAAGACCGCGGTCTGATGCTCGAACTGCTCTCGGACATTCTCCGGAGGCCGTCGCTGCCGAAGGAAGAGTTCGAGAAGGTCAGTCAGCGCGAGATCGAGTCGATTCGGGCGGCAAAGGACGGCGATCCGCGCAACCTGGTGCCGCGCTATTTCAACGCTTTCCTGTTTGCCTCGCACCCCTACGGACGGGCGGCGAGCGAGAGCTCCCTCGGAACGATCGCGCATGAAGACGTAGCGAACTACGTACGCGACCAGTTCGGAGCGGACCGCGCCATCTTTGCCTTCGTTGGCGCATTCGACGCGAAGTCCTTCGCAGCAGAGGTGCGCAAGACGTTCGGCGACTGGAAAAAGGCTTCCGGCGCTCTGGCCGCGGCGGGCGATACGAAGCCGGCGACCGGACGTCGCGTGCTTCTGGTCGACAAGCCTGACGCAACGCAGACCTATTTCTCGATCGGTAATGTCGGGATGGCCAGAACCGACAGCGACCGCGTGCTGGCCGACGTGGCGAACATTGCATTCGGCGGTCGCTTCACCTCGATGCTCAACACCGAGCTGCGCATCAAGTCGGGCCTGTCGTACGGCGCGTCGTCATCACTGGTACGTGAGACGAAGCCCGGCACTGTCTCGATCAATTCCTACACCAAGACAGAGACGACCGGGAAGGCACTCGACCTTGCGCTCGAAGTTCTCGGCCGGTTGCGGTCGGACGGTCTGGACGCGACGACTCTCGCCTCGGTCCAGCGGTATGCCGTCGGTCAGTTCCCCCCGACCCTCGAGACAGGAGGCCAGCTCGCCGCGAGGCTGACCGAGCTTTCGTTCTATGGACTCGACCGGAGCGACGTCGAGACGTACGCGTCGAAGATCCAGAGCGCCGAGCGCGAAGGCGTGCAGCGTGTGATCAATCGCCTCTATCCGGCGGAAGAGAACCTGACGTTCGTGCTCGTTGGAAACGCAGCCGAGATCCGAGAAGTGGCGAAAAAGTACGGCGAGGTGACCGAAATCAAGATCACCGATCCGCGGTTCGCGCCATAGGCGGTTCCGACGAAGAGCAGGCGCGTTTGGGCCTGCTCTTCGTTGTGTCCGGTGTGTTGAAACTCGAGAGTCAAAGACCGGGCCCGGGTGCGGGGAAAGCGGATTTACGTCGCACGCTTCGCCCAGCCGAAGGCGGATGAGACTTCACCCGCCGCCGCTAAGGCGTCGGCGGCATCACCGACGACGAAAATCAGGTCCCCGCGCCGCCGCCCCGGCAGGGCCACGCGTATGTCCAGAGGAGAAGGAATTGCAGGGGGAGAGGAAATGCGGGACCCGTCTGCGGCAAACTACGGTTCTGGAAAACGACGTAGAGGCCGCTAAACCCAACGGGCTACGAACCCGCGGATGAGACAGGTCCCGCATCGACTTAGGTATCACCGACTGTGTCCCTAGCACAAGGGCAACACGTAGAGCAGGATCTTGACCTGCCATCGATGTACGTCGCTCTCCAGAGAAAGAGAGGAGGTTTCATGGACGTACTTCACCAACGCTGTGCAGGTTTAGATGTGCATAAGGACGTGATTTTCGTGTGTGTGCTGCTCGGATCCAGTCGCAACGGAGAGCGTCAGAAGTTCAAGTTTGGTGCGTTTCACCACAATCTACTCGAGCTGCGAAGCAAGCTGGTCGAACTCGGCGTCACGCATGTGAT
>DASVLC010000119.1:0-40994 GCA_036385045.1 Thermoanaerobaculia bacterium
AAAATCGATCCCGCCTAGCGCATGAATCCTCGCCTTCCCGAAGGAGGAGCGGTACTGCTTCGCGAGGCCGGAGACCTCGATCATTGTCGCCATCGTGTCAGTGTACGGCGCGGGAGGCAGTAAGGTTGCGGCGGGGCGTATGGGGCCGGGCGTCAAGACCGGGCCAAGCACCCGCCGACGTTCGCCGCTTTCGCAGTCGTCCGGGATCGCTCAGCGTCGCGGACGGTGGGAGGGAGCGAGGGGGTGGACGTAATCACCGAGTTGCCGCTCCATGCGATGCAAAGAAACTTCCCCGAAAACAGAACGCCCCTCCCCGAGACGGGGAGGGGCGTCCGAGTCTGCGTCAGCTATCAACTACTTCGTCGGCTTGAGCACGACACCATCGGCGTCGATGCGAGCCGTGTAACGCTCCTTGTTTCCGGGTGTTCCCAACGGCGAGACCGAGTAGCCGTAGACCTTCAATTTCCACGTTCCCGACACCGGGTTGGCGATCGAGCAGAGTTCGGGGCTTCGTCCGGTCGCGCAGCCGTAGTACTCACTGTTGTCGGGGCGGACCATGGTGAAATCGACATCGTTGATCGGGTAGCTGGCACCCATGTTTGCCCACTCACCGCGGATAGTCAGCGTCGAGGTGCCGGCCGGAACGACGATATCGTAGGAGTGTTCCTCTCCAGGACCGATCTGCGAGCCTGCCGTCCGGTTGGGCCAGGACTCCTCTTCAGTCCAGACGTCGACATCGAAGGCGACCGTACCCACGTTGGTCCAGTCTCCAGTTGGTGTCACGCGCCAGACGCCGGTGGCCGGACGATCGAACGTGTAGTTGTACTCATTGCCCGGAATCAGGAAGGCGGCAGTCACGTTCGGCGAAAACTGATGGTAGTCGGCGGCGTGCACGCCGGCTCTCTGGATCTTCAGAAGGACGTCGTCTCCGAAGAAGGCATTCTGCTGCGCCGGCGCATTGTCGGCCACGATGTTGCGGATGCGAACGAAAAGCTTCGCCGTGTTGTCCTTCACGAGGAACGGAACTTCGGCGGTCTCGGCGGGGCGGATGCCGCTGAAGCTGACCGACGCGCTGCCGGTGTGGACCGGGACACCCGCGCGGCTCATGTTCGCCTGAAGGTTTCGCGTGAACGGCTGGTTGAGATTGATGGTATCCGGCACGTTTCCGGTGCCGAGGAGCTGGAACGCCGCCGCGGCGTCGATGTAGCCGGCTCCCTGATCGTTGATCTTCGCGGCGGGGGTGAGGTTTGGATTCGCGCTCATGATGATCGCGTTACGCACCTGGCGTGCGGTCGCGTTCGGGAAGGCCTGGCGCAGTGTCGTGGCGATACCCGCCACGGTTGGCGCTGAGAACGAAGTCCCGTTCACGAAGTTAACCGTCCCCGCACTCACCCCGCTGCCCTGGGTGTAGGAGAAAGAACCATTGGCGATCACGTCAGGCCGGACGCGGCCGTCGTGCGTCGGTCCTCGGGAGCTGAAATCCGACATCTGGTTCGAGGCATCCGGCCGCCACATCTGAGCGCAGGCGGTGACGCTTCCGAACGCGGCGGAACCGCAGGGACCGCGGAACTGTGCCGTGTAGATCCATTCGTGAACGGCTGATGCCGATGCTCCCACTGTCAGTGCGCTCATCGATGTGCCGGGCGACCCCCCGGTGACGGTCGAGAAGCCGTTGTTCCCCGCCGAGATGACCGGAAGGATATCGTTGGCGAGCAGCTGGTCGACCGCCTCGTCCGAAAGACCGCGACCGGCGGAAAGGGTGCCGCCGCCGAGGCTCAGATTGACGACACGGATGTTGTAGCCTGCCGGATCGTTGTCATCGTACTTCTTGCGGAGCTCGATGACCTTTTCCATCGCCTGGATCGTGCGAGAGTTCGGAGTCGAACCTCCAGCGGCCGGGAACACCTTGATCGGCAGGATGCTCGCAGACGGTGCGCCACCGATCATCCAGAGCGCTACGCTCGGAGGCGTGCAGCCGCCGGCGGCAACACCAAGATCGAGCGCCGCACGTGCGAGCCGCGCCGTCGTCGGGTTGAAGCAGTAGCCAATGCTCGCTGCTGCCATTCCCGCCACCTGTGTGCCGTGGGGGCCATTGAGGTTGCTCACCGCGCCCGGCTCGGTGACACCCGGAACGAGATTGATTCCTGGTGTGATGACGCGCGCCGCCGCCACGTGCGTGAACAGCGGACGATAGCCGCTGTCGATGATCGCAATGACGGCCCCGGCTCCCCGGTGTCCCGCGTCGTGGAGAGATCCGACTCCCGTGAGCTGCAGGTTGTAGAGGTAGTTATCCGGGTTCACCTCCGCGGAGTCGGCATCCGAGAATCCGGCGGCTGCACCGTCGGCCTCGAGCATCATCTCGCCGAGCCCGTCCTTTCCGGAGATTGGCTGCGGCATCGGGATCATTTCGTCCTTGCCGATCCGATCGCTCCCGATCGACTTCTCCAGGCTCGCAATCTTGTTCGAGGGCACATCGGCCGCGATCCCGTTCACGTACTTGTACTGGTAGGTGATCGTTCCTCCGGCCTTCTTTACCGCGGCGATCTCTTTGGTACAGGGTTTGGTGCAGCGAATCAGGACACCCTCGGCCATCGTCGCGGAAGCGACGACGAGCGAGCCGAGGACAGCGACAGCTCGAACGATACGAATCATTCCCATTCTCCTTCTGATCGATAACTGCGTGAGCAGACCTCGCTCCGAGGACCGCACGAAGCCCTCGCAGCGACTAACCGCAATCGCGGCATGTATGTTGTTTTTGTTGGTTCGCGGATTGTAAGAGCAGGAGTCGCGATTCACCCTGATCATTGGATAGGGCAACCTCATTTCCCGTCTACGTGTGATTCGTTTACAGGATCAGCGGTTGTACTCGTCCATGATCCGCAGAAGCTGCGGGACGACGCGGTAGGGGACGGCTCCCGAAGACGCCTCATCGACGGTTCCGCAGAAGAACAGGTCGATTGCCGGAGCGTAGAAAAGCCACGACCCTGTCGAGCCGGTGTGTCCGAGGATGGGCGGCATCGACCAGAAGGGCGTCAGCGGGCGCGGCAGGCGAAAGCGCATGATTCCGAGGCCGTACGCAATCGGCCATCCGGGAGAACGGAATGCTGCGCGGTCCAGCGGAAAGCCGAACGGCAGCCAGTGCTCCTGCATGAGATCGAGCGTTCGCGCGTCGTCGAACACCTCACCGCGGACGAGCGCCCGCATGAACGTCAGCAGATCGCCTGTCGTTGAGTAAACATCGCCGAGCGACTGCAGCGCGAGGGGACGCGCGAGCGGCGCGCCGTCGATCCAGATCATCGCGGGTGGAGTGGCAGCTTCGAGTGGCAATTGCCCGGGATGGAACGTCTGGCGAAGACTTAATGGTGCGTAGAGCCTCTCGGCGAAAACTCTGTGCAGTGGTGTGCCCATCACTGTCTCGACGATCGCGATCAGGAGCTGGAAGTTGGTGTCCGAGTAGCGCGCCTTCACGCGCACGCCATCGATGGGACGCGGGAGGAAGTGGGCCGTCAGGTCCCGTGCGGTGGCAATGACGTCATCCAGAGTGAATGCACGGTCGCCTGACCGGAAGAGCTCCTCGAGAACGCTCGAGCCATTCTTCGGCCGGTCCTCCAGCCAGTCGGGCAGACCCGAGGTGTGACTCAGAAGATGGCGGACGGTGATGGCGCTCGTCGAGTCGACGTTGCCAATCCGGTGGATGCCGGCGATGAGGGAGCCGGGTAAGCAAGCGTCAAGCGGTTGATCGAGCGTGATCCGTCGCTGCTCGACGAGTTGCATCACGATAGTCGCGATGTGCAGTTTCGTTATGCTCGCGATGAAGAACGGAGTTTCTTCGCGCATCGGCGACCCGTCGGGCGTCGCCTCCCCCACCGCACCACTCCAACGGAACGATCCGTCGCCGCTCTCGACCGCCATGACGGCGTGCCGGACCCCGCGCTTCGCCACCAGCTGCTGCAGCACCTGATCGAAACGGTTCGTGAGCTTCATCGAGCCGTGTTTCGAATTGTTCGAGTTCACAGCGGTGCAGCTTAAACGAAGGTCGAACCGCCGGTCTCCTCGCGTTCCGCCGCACTCGCACGGGAGCGCAGGCGAGGACGCCTGCGCTCCCGTGGCTGTCGAGTACCGGGCATAATCGGAGGGAATCGCGGTCTGGGGAGATTACGGGACGATCGGGGCGTTCACCGCGGCATTACCGCTGCTGTAGAGCCATGGACAGTTGTGCGTAACCAGCGTCTCCATCGGCGCCAGCATGTTCGCGTTCGTGAGGATGTTCCAGATCTTGGGGCACGTGGCCTGTGTCGCACCACCGGCCTGAGCCAGCCAGCCGTTCTGATACAGCTGAATGCAGTTCATGTTCACCGCGTTCCCTGCCTGGACCGTCACGCCGGCGGCAGCGAGGCTCTGCACCGCGAGGTCACAACCCTGGAAGCCCGCTCCGGCCACTGGCCCTGGGCGCCACTTCAGACCAGAGTAGATGGGGGGGCAGTTCCGCGTCACGAAGTCCATCCCGGCCTGGTAGGCGATCTTGTTGGCGGACACAGCGCTCCACGCGGAGTCGCAGCCGGGGCCATATGCCCCGGTTTTCGGGTCGATGTTGCCCGGACCGTTGAGCCAGACGCCGTTATGGATCTGCGGGCAAGCCTGCGTGACGAGCGTCCCGACCGCGGACAACAGCCCGTAGTTCACGAGCGTCGCGCGCGCCGTCCGGCACTGCGGAATGTATCCCTGACCAAATGCGCTGGTGGAAATCGCAAGAACGGCGATGGTAAGAATGATGGGAATCCTGCTCTTCATGTCTACTCCCTTCGGTCGACTGATCTGATGCCCGGGTTTCGCGCGATGCGGCACTCCGAGCCGTGTAGCCGCATCCTGTACCAATGGAATGGCGCGTCGAGTCAGCTCACCTGCGCGCAGCCCGACGAGCGCGGCGACCCGGGAAACGCGAGATGTGGCGTCGCCGGCCACTTCTCGAGAGGGTCAACTGGGGCGGACAATGGGGAATGTTGTGAGAGTTTACTACAGGAAGGTTTCAGGAAAGGCGCGAAACCAGAAGCCGAAGCAGCCGCACTCGTTATGCCCTGCGGGTTACGGAGTGCGCGGCCTGCCATGCCCCTCGCATACCCGCTAACCCTCCCGCTCGGGGTGACAACCGCCCTTCGTGGCGCGACGCATCTTTCAGATGCGTAGTAAGAAACACGCTCGTCGGGGCCCGCGATCTCTCCGCGTTAGGGAGTGCGTGGCACGACGACCGCCGGGCATTTGTGATGTGGTCCTACTCCCCCCGCGGGTTTTCGCGAAGGGGAGCAGGAGCCCAGGAGCTATCGCGCTGCCGCTGCGACGTTCGTGTTGATCCGCGAGTCGACTGCACTCCAGTCTACGTTCGCCATGAAGGCCTCGATGTACTTCGGCCGTTCCGCCGGCTTGTAGTCGAGAAGGAAGGCGTGCTCCCAGACGTCCATCACGAGAAGCGGGATGAAGCCGGCGACATTGCCTGTCTCGTGCAGGTCGATCCAGTGATTCGAGACGAAGCCGGTACGCGGATCGAGGTAGCAGATCGCCCAGCCGACTCCTCGCATCTTGCCGACGCTTGCAAAGTCAGCCTTCCAGGCTTCGAAGCTGGGGTACACCCGTTCGACGGTCTTTCGGAACTCGGAGGCGCGATCCGGGTCGTCGCCGCCCTGGCGCTTCATGTTGCCGAAGTAGTACTCGTGCAGCACCATGCCGTTGTATTCGAAGCCGAGACGGCGCGTCAGCTCGGAGTAGACCGGCATGTCGGACGGCTGAACGCCACCCTCTTTCACGAGGCCGGCGATCTTTTCATTCAGCGTGTTCGTGTTGGTTACGTAGCCCTCGTAGAGCTTGAAATGAATCTCGAGGGTCTGGTTCGAGATTCCGGTCAGGTCGGAGAGGTCGAAGGACTGTGGCTTGTAGGTCTTTGGTTCCATGACCGCGATCATTTGCACGACGCGGACCGGGGTCAAGAGGGCCGGTTCAGCGAACGCAACGGAACGTTGCGTAAACATAGGGATAGTTGGGGCGAAACCAGTTCCGGAAGCTCGGCCGTAGGAGTTCGCGCGCCGTGACGGGCGAAGCGCCCTTCATCACAAAGTGCGCGCCGTCGAAGAAGTCGCGCGAATACTGCGGGTAGGACGCCATCACCTCGAAGCCGTCGAATGGACCGAACAGCGTCGAGGTCCACTCCCACCCGTTGCCGACGAGGTCGTCGATTCCCCAGGCGCTCGCGCCGTCGGGGTGCGAGCCAGCAGCAACAGGGTCCCATGAGCGGAAGTCGAAGTTGCCATGCGACTCCTGAGGAGGCGAATCGCCCCAGGGGTAGATCCGCTCCTCTCCCGACGGTGTCCCGTAGGCTGCGCGCTGATACTCGGCCTCGGTAGGCAGACGCATGTCGCGCCATTTCGCGTAGGCTGAGGCTTCCTCACACGTGACGTAGACCGGAGCATCGACCGGAAGCGGTGAGCGCTCGAACATCCCGCGCCAGTACCATTCGTTGCCGTCGCGAATCCAGAAGTGTGGCGCGGGCGCGCCTGTCGCGGCCATGTAGTCGAGGTAGTCGCCGTTCGTGACGTTCGCAACGTCGATCTCGAACTCGGCGACGCTCACCCGCGCAGAAGGGAACTCGTTGTCCCATCCGAAGGCTTTTCCGCGCGCTGCGCCAAGCGTTGCCGTCCCCGGCGGAATTCTGACCAGACCGCTACGCCTCGATCCGGAGGTGAACGCTGGAGCAGGCGGTTTTCTCCGCCGCTTCTTTTCGAAGGGGAAGTTGTGAAGCATGTAGAGAAGGGTTTCCTGGTGCATCAGTTCATGCTCCAGGATCGTGAACACCACCTCGCCTCCGCGGAGCAGCGGCGATCGCTCGTCCTCCAGATTGCCGGTTGTGATTGCCTCTTCCACGAGAGCATCACATGCGTCCGCGAACGAACGTACCTCATCCGGCTCGGGCCATCCATCGCGCGGATCCCGCACGTCGAGCTCACTTCCCGGATCGATGCCGCGGGCGAAAAGCCTTTCGAGTTGCGCATCCACTCCCTTGCGGCCGAGAGCCTGCTTGACGAGAGTGTTGACGCTGAAGCCCGGCAGATGCCCTTCGTAGAAAACGACCGGATTGCGCAGAGGAATCGGACGTTCGTAGAAGGCGTCCGGCTTCACGATCGCGAAGATCTCGCGGGTTCTGGCCCGTACGGCGCGGTACCAGGCGAGAAGAGCTTCGCGGGTAAGGCCGTCCGGGAATGCATGGTGTTCCATGAATGACGATTGTATCCAGCGAACTGGCGTTCAGGCGCGTCTCGATTCAGAGAGCGACCGCTTCGGCCCCGCAAGGTACTGTCACGACACGAAAGGGTGGCTGATCGGGAAAAGCGGTCGCGAGGACCGGCATGGCGACGTTGTAAACCGGCGCACCTCCCTTGGTGCGGCCCTGAGGGCTTCCGCGGTGTGCGTGTCCGTGAAACACGGCGGTGACCCGATAGCGATCGAGCGGCTCCTCGAGGCGGCTCGATCCGAGGAACGCGACGATCTCCGGTGGTTCGCCGCCGACCGTCGCCTGAATCGGGGAGTAGTGGAGCACGGCAATTTTCTGCGGAGTGCGCAACTTGGCGAGAGCGGACTCGAGCTTCAACGCCTCGTTGATCGCCTCATGCACGAAGTTCTTGATGATCGGTTCGCCCCATGCTCCCAGGGCGCGTCGACCGAAGCCGCCCGCAAACCCTTTGACTCCGGCGAAGCCGACGCCGTGAAGCTCGCAGGAGTCGCCATCGAGCACGATTACGCCGGCGTCGGTGAGGATGCTGGTCACCTCGCGCTCCTGCTCGGACTCGAAGTCGTGATTTCCGAGCACGGCGATGGCCGGAATCCGTAGAGACGAAGTGATTTCTCGAGCGAGAATCCGCGCCTCTTCCGGAGTCCCATAGTCGGTCAGGTCGCCGCAGAGCAGCATTACATCGCTCACTTCCGACGCTTGCGCAAACAGCGGCTGCAACATTCCCTGTGAGGTCTTCTTGACGTGGATGTCGGCAACCGCCGCTATCCGTAGTTCGTCACGCATCTATTTCGCTCCATCGAGTGCGATCCCTGCCGTCCAGCGTTCGATCTCACTCCCGGTCATCAACCCGTCCACGAGTCTCGCGTCCTCGTAGCCGAAGTCGGTGATGTCCTTCAGATACTGCTGCCTCGAGACGATCGTGCCGTAGCAGATCCGCTCAGATCTGTTTCCTGCATCGGTCTCCTGGTGCAGACGCTCCATCAGGTCTTTCACGACCCACGCCGGAATCGATTCGCGGTCCGACGGATAGGTGAATCCGAACATCACAACGTGGGCCAGTAGCACCCGCCAGTACGGACCAAACCTTGCCAGCAGGCGATCCCAGTCGAGCCGCACTCCCACCGCACGAATGATGTGGGCCACGTCGGCGCCGTCGAAACGTTCCCGCTCCATGATCATCCCTTTGGACCAGATCATCTCCTCGGGTGGGATCAACTCCACCTCGAGTCCGAATACCGAGTCTCGCACCGCGTGCTCGAACCACGTCGCGTCGACTTTCGCGACACCGTTACCGGCGCTGAAGATCAGGTCGACGAAGTCGTCGCGCATCCAGGCCTTGCCGAGCCAGTGTGAAAATGTCAGTTCGGTCTTGTACCCGGCCTTCTGAAACTCCCAGGCGGCCCGCCGTAGGTCGTCAGGATGAATGAAGACATCGAAGTCCTTGGTGTGGCGCTCGATACCGGTGTACCGGGCGAGTGCGTAGGCACCGCCGACAAGGTGAGGGATCTCTGCTCGTTCGAGGATCGCGAGCGCGTTCCGGTAGAAATGAAGACTGCTTTCAGCGAGAACTGCCTGTGGGATTGCAGCCATAGTGTGATCACTTTCTGTCTATAAAATAACTGTAATTATGTTCGCCACAGCTGCAGGTTTTGTGCCTCGGTAAGTCAAGCTGAGTCAGCGGTTTGCAAGCAGTCCCCGACTAAGTCTGACAAGTGGCTCAACATGAACGCGAGATCGCTCCGCGCCGCGGATTGAAGGGACCGGTTCGGACTCGCGTGGACTTCCCACTGGCAGACTGCGTGCACGCCCGCAACCCGGGACGGAGGACCAGCATGGGAGCAGCGCGCGCGACCGTCGATCACGACGCGATTCAGACATGGGTGGACGAGCGGGGAGGACATCCCGCTCGCGTGAAGGCAACCGGATCGGGCGAGGATCCCGGCATACTGCGAATCGATTTTCCCGGCTTCAGCGGTGAGGACTCACTCGAGGAGATTCCGTGGGATGAGTTCTTTGAGTGGTTCGACGGCAACGAGCTCGCTCTGCTGCTGTCCGAAGAAGAGGGAAACCGCTTCAACAAGTTTGTGAACCGCAGATCCGTCGCAACGTCTGCCGGAGCGACGACGGGTTCCGGAACGCATCGTGGCCGAACTGCCGGCCGCACGGCCGCATCCGCTGAGAAGGAGGCGGTTACCAGGAAATCACGATCCAGCACCAAGCGCGCTTCCTCGAAGGCGTCGACTCGCGACACGAGCTCCGCGTCCCGCAAGTCATCCTCCAGGCCGGGAGCCTCGAGCAGGAAGTCGCTTGCGACGCGGACGGCGTCGACGGGAGGTAACTCGGAGAACGGGGGTTCAAAGAGGCCGAGCGGCACGGCGAAGCGATCATCACCTTCCCGCACGGCCTCGGCGACGAAACGCGCTGCCGCCAGCACGCCGCGCCCGACCACGACGAAGAGAGTTGCAGGACGGAGTACGGTCTCGCGTAGTGCGAGCTCTCGAAAGAAGTGACGTCATGAGCCGCGCCGGCTCTCCGGCTCGCGCGGCCATCGCCTGGCTCCGCCCACTCTCGCCCCGCAACTGACGACGCACTACACTCTCTGACCGTGAGCCGCGAGTTCAACCGCTATCCTCCCGTTCCCTTTCCGCATGAAGGCAGACCCGCGGCAGGGCAGATCGTCCACACCGACCGGATTCAGTCGCTCAACATTGATGCCGCAGGACTCGCGGCGGCATTACGCCGCACGCTCCGCGGCGAAGTGAGGTTCGACGACGGAACCAGGGCGCTCTATTCGACCGATGCGTCGAACTACCGGCAGGTGCCGATCGGCGTAGTGCTTCCCCACGATTCCGACGACGTCGTTGCAACCGTCGAGTTGGCGCGCCGTTACGGGGCACCGATCCTCGGCCGCGGTGCGGGAACCAGTCTCGCCGGGCAGTGCTGCAACGTGGCGGTCATCCTCGACATGTCGAAGTACATGCACCGGATCGTCGAAATGAATCCGCGCGAGTCGTACGCCCGGATCGAGCCTGGCATCGTGCTCGACGATCTCCGGCGGGAAGCCGAGAAGCACACGCTGACCTTCGGGCCCGATCCGGCGACTCATGCGCAGTGCACGCTCGGGGGGATGATCGGCAACAACTCGTGCGGTGTGCACTCGATCATGTCGGGCAAGACGGTCGACAACATCGACGAGCTCGAAATCCTGACTTATGACGGATTGCGGATGCGCGTCGGCGCGACGAGCGAGCCGGAGCTCGAGGCCATCATCCGTGAAGGCGGCCGTCGAGGCGAGATCTACGCTGGACTGAGAAGAATCCGCGACGTCTACTCGGAACTGGTGCGCGCCCGCTATCCGAAGATCGCGAGGCGGGTGTCGGGATACAACCTCGACGAGCTTCTGCCGGAGAACGGTTTCAATGTTGCGCGGGCGCTGGTGGGGAGCGAGTCGACCTGCGTCCTCGTTCTCGAGGCGAAGGCGAAACTCGTCTACAGCCCTCCTGTGCGCGTGCTGCTGGTCATCGGCTATCCCACCGTCTACGACGCCGCTGACGATGTTCCTCGGGTGCTTGCCTCCGGTCCGATCGGCCTCGAGGGGTTCGACGATCTCCTCGTCCGCGACATGAAGCACAAGAACATGCATCCGGCCGGAATCGCGATGCTTCCACCGGGTGGCGGCTGGCTTCTCGTCGAATATGGAGGCGAGACGCTGGAAGAGGCGGCCGCTCGAGCGCGCGTTCTGATGGAGAGGCTCGACGGCTTACCGATGCTGCTCGCCGAAGATCCGCGCGATCAGCGTTTCCTCTGGGGCGTTCGCGAGTCGGCTCTCGGAGCAACCGGTCACGTTCCGGGCAAGCCGCTCATGTGGGAAGGGTGGGAGGACGCGGCGGTCGCGCCGGAGAAGCTCGGAAGCTACCTTCGAGACCTTCGCAAGCTGCTCGATCATTACGGTTACGGAGGAGACTTCTACGGGCATTTCGGCGATGGCTGCGTTCACACGCGGACGAACTTCGATCTGGTGACAGAGTCGGGAATTGCGAAGTTCAGGCGCTTCATCGACGAGGCGGCAGATCTCGTCGCGTCATACGGTGGTTCGTTCTCCGGCGAACATGGCGACGGACAGGCGCGGGCAGCGCTCCTCGAAAAGATGTTCGGTCCGGAACTGATCACCGCCTTCCGTGAGTTCAAAGCGCTCTGGGATCCCGAAGGAAAGATGAATCCCGGAAAGCTGGTCAGTCCCTACGAGCCGGACGAGAATCTCCGCCTCGGCACCAGCTACAGCCCCTGGTCTCCCACCACCCATTTCCAGTTCACCGAAGACGAAGGGGCGATGGATCACGCCGTCCTGCGCTGTGTCGGCGTCGGCCGCTGCAGGCGGCTCGATGGCGGGACAATGTGCCCCAGTTACCAGGCGACTCGAGAGGAGGAGCACTCGACAAGAGGACGTGCGCGTCTTCTCTTCGAGATGTTTCAGGGCGAGACAATCGCCGCGTCGTGGGACAACGAGGCGGTAAAGGAGTCACTCGAGCTCTGCCTGGCCTGCAAAGCCTGCAAGAACGACTGCCCGACGCAGGTCGACATGGCAACGTGGAAGGCTGAGTTCATGTCGCACTACTACGCGCGACGGCTGAGACCTCTGCCGGCGTACACGATGGGGCTCATTCATCTCTGGGCGCCGCTCGGCGCGATTTTTCCGCGCCTTACCAACGCGATGATGAAGCTGCCGTTTCTGAAGCCACTCTCGGGCATTGCGCCGGAGCGAGACCTCCCGCGCTTCGCAACCGAGACCTTCACGACTCGCTTCGGAAAGCGACGCGATGCGCGCGCCGGCACGAAGGGGCGTGTCGTTCTCTGGCCCGACACCTTCAACAACTACTTCCGGCCCGACACCGCCGGCGCGGCACTCGATGCCCTGACGCAGGCCGGGTACGAAGTGACGATTCCGAGGAAGCGCGTCTGCTGCGGGCGGCCGCTGTACGACTGGGGATTCCTCGATCGAGCGAAGGCGCTGCTTCATTCCGCACTCGAAACTCTCCGGCCGGAGATCGAGCAGGGAGTTCCGATCATCGGCCTCGAGCCGGGATGCGTCTCCGTATTCCGGGACGAGTTGCTCGGACTTTTCCCCACGAACGACCTGGCGAGGCGTCTCTCGCAGCAGACCCTGACGCTGAGCGAGTTCATTACTCGTGAGGAGGGGAGGTTCGAACTGCCATCGCTCTCGAGGAAGGCAATCGTCCAGTCTCATTGCCATCACAAGTCGGTCATGAAGTTCGATGAGGAGGAGTTGACGCTGAGGCGGATGGGAATCGATCTGGAACACCCCGATTCGGGTTGCTGCGGGATGGCGGGAGCGTTCGGATTCGAGGAGAAGAACTTCGAGCTGTCGATGAAGCTCGGCGAGAGGGTGATCCTGCCTCTCGTGCGCGAGGCCGCTGAGGAGACGCTGATCATCGCGAACGGCTTCAGTTGCCGGGAGCAGATCGAGCAGTCGACCGGCCGCCCGACTCTGCACTTTGCGGAAGTGCTGAGAATGGCGTTTAAGGAGCCGCAGTGATGAGGACAGGCGTGCGCCGCCTGTCCTCGATTTACATAGCTAGAAGCGGTCGCGTGAGTCGCGCGAGCCGGCCTCGCGGTCTTCGCCCGAGCGGTCGTTGCGCGTACGCTCTTCGCTGAAGTTTCCTCCGCGTGACTGCTCGAAGGAACCTCGCGATTCGTTGGCCTGGCGGACGAACGGCTGCGAGCCGCTGTCCTGGGCGACATCGGTCTGACTGCCGGAAGGTCTGCTGCCCGCTGCCGCACGCGCTCGTGCACCGCGGCTGTGGCCTCCTTCGCGTCCAATTGCTGCCATGTGGGCGCGATCGCGACTTACAGCCTCGCCACCCTTCCGGCCCGCGACGCGGGCCTCATCGGACGTGAACTCGTGTGCTGTTCCTTTAGCGTGAGCCGCACGTCCGCCCTTACTTGCGATCTCACGCTGCTTCGCGGGATCCATCGAAGCAAAACCGCGTTTGCTTGTTGCCATTGAGTGTCTCCTTCGGGGTTCAGAATCACTGCATTAACTGCCGTGCCCTCGCCTTTGCGGCGTTCTTACAGTCGAGCACGAAGCGTGCCTGCAAGCGACGATTCGTCGACTCCCATCCGTCCGGCTGCCAATCGTTGCCAGACGCCGTCGTGAGTCGATGCTCCGATTTTTTCTGTACGCACACTTCTTGCTCGATGAGCAATTCAGCGGAACCGCGCCTGGAAGAAGGTGCGAATTCTCGCCCCGAGGTCAGAATGAATCAGCAGCCGGCGTCTCTCTGGCGGGCAACCGCCGCCACTCCCAGTTTCGACCCTCTTTCCGGCGACGTTCATGCCGACGTTGCGATCGTCGGCGGCGGTATCACCGGGGTCACCGCGGCGTTACTTCTCGCCCGGCAGGGACGTTCAGTGGCGCTGCTGGAGCGCGAGACCATAGGCAGCGGCGAGACCGGTAACACGACTGCCCACATCACGGAGGCGATCGATGCCCGATACCACTTCATCAGGCGCAAATACAGCGTCGAGGAGGCGCGGAGCGTCGCCGATGCCAGTCGTGCCTCACTCGAACAGATTGCGTCGTTCGTCGAGCAATACCGGATCGACTGCGATTTCCGGCGGCTCCCCGCCTATCTGTACACCGAGAAACGCCAGTACGTTGCAGAGTTGAAGAACGAGGCCTCCGCGGCCCGCGAGGCGGGGATCGAGGTCTCCTTCGTCGACTCGGTGCCGCTCCCCTTCGCAACGCGCGGCGCTGTCCTCTGGCCTGACCAGGCACAGTTTCATCCCGGGAAATACCTCGCCGCTCTCGCCGCGGAGGCGGCGTCGGCGGGGGTCAGAATCTTTGAGCAGAGCGCCGTCCGAGAGATTCAGGAGGGCGAACCGTGCGTGGTGGAGACCGCCCACGGCCGGGTCCTTGCGAGCGCAGTCGTGATGGCCACCAATGTCCCGATCTCCGGGTTCACTTACATTCATACCCTGGCCGCAGCCTATCGGACCTACGCGATGGCGTTCGAGTTCGGCGGAGAGCATCCCGATGGACTCTTCTGGGATACGGCCGATCCTTACCACTACACCCGCTGGCAGGAGATCGACGGGAAGACGTATCTCATCGTCGGAGGTGAAGATCATCGCGTCGGCGAGGAGGAAGACAGCGAAGAATGCTACGAGCGCCTCTCGACCTACGTACGCGAGCACTTCGGTCACCAGACGCTTCGCTACCGCTGGTCCGGGCAGGTCATCGAGCCGCATGGTGGGTTGCCGCTGATCGGCGGAAGTGGCCGGATATTCACGTCGACCGGTTACTCGGGGCAGGGAATGACATTCGGCACCCTCGGGGCGATGCTGGTGTCCGACCTGATTGCAGGCATTGAGTCACCTTGGGCCGATCTCTTCAGTCTGCACCGGGTACGGCCACACGTCACGACCAGGGAGTTCGTCACTGAAAACGCTCACTTCCCGGCTCACCTGGCTTCCGACCGCCTCACATCGCGTGACGTAGAGGAGGGGAGTGCGCGGGATGTCGTTGCGGGGGAGGCACGGATCATCAGGCAGGACGGTCGGAAAGTGGCCGTCTACCGCGATCAGGCCGGGACGCTTCACTGCGTTTCACCGGTCTGCACCCACATGAAGTGTGATGTTGCGTGGAACCAGGCCGAGGAATCGTGGGACTGTCCCTGTCACGGCTCGCGGTTCGGACCAGACGGCGAAGTCATCAACGGTCCGGCCCGCGATCCGCTCGAGAAAATCGACGTGGAGTCGCGAGCGGGATCCGAGTGAGCGACAGCGGCCAGAATGGCGGAGAGAGAGGGATTCGAACCCTCGGTAGAGCTTTAGGCCCTACGGCGGTTTAGCAAACCGCTGGTTTCAGCCGCTCACCCATCTCTCCGGCTGAATTCTGCTGACGCGGCAGGGAGAATGATAGATCGAGGATCGAGAATTCCCTCAGCCGCCGGCACAGCGCATTCTATGCCGCATCGGCGCCCGTTCAAACAATAAGCAGGGGTGCGCGGAGCGTCGAGCCCAGATCCCGGCGACAATGCGCTTTCGATGACCTCTTTGTCGCGCGGAACGTGGGTGCCCGCGGTATTTCTCCCGATCGCCGTTCTCTTCGTGATCGGAGCAGTCATCCCCGTGCCGCTCTACACGAACCTCGGCGGAGAGTACTGGTGGAAGGTGGTGATCCACGACGCTTTCCTGCGTGGCTCGTCGTTCGGAACCGACGTCGTCTTCACCTATGGGCCCTGGGGTTTTCTGCTCGATGGCTTTCATCCCGGAACGGCCGGCCTGATGTTTCTGCTTCGGGCGGCGATCGCGTCGGTCTGTACGATCGCGGTCTGGAAACTCGGTGCAGAATCGGGCAGAAAGCGAATCGCAGCTGCCGTAATTGCGGTCTCGATCGTCGTCGTGCATGTGTGCTGGGCGGACGCATTCTTTCTGTTTGTCCCGTTCCTCATCCTGTTGGCGGGATTCCAGAATGAAGAAGCGAAGCGGCCTGCGATCTACTGGATCCTCATAGCCATCGGCGCCCTTATCAGTCTCGCCAAGTTCTCACTGTTCGTGATGGTCTTCGGGGTGATCGGCGTGGTGACCCTCGACGAGTTGCGACGCCGGCGACTGCCGGCGACCCTGGCGGCTCATTGCTCGGCTCTCGTGGCGCTGTGGCTGGCCGCACGGCAACCGCTGGCTGGCGTCGTCCCCTACCTGCGAAACTCGGTCGAGATGGCGAGCGGATACGGTGAGGCGATGGGCGACTGGTATGAGATGTATGCCCGTCCTGCCTGGACGCCTTTTCTTCTCTCCATGGTTCTGTTCGCGGCGATTGTCGCGTTCGCCGAGTTACAGCGCTCGCTCCGAGAGGGGGTTCTGTTCTCGCTCGGTCTGCTGTTTCTCCTCTTTCTCCTTTTCAAGAGCGCGTTCGTGCGCGCCGATCACTTCCATATTGCACCGGCAAGTGGCGCGCTGCTGCTCGCGCAACTGACTTGGCTGATGACGCGTAACGGCAGGAAGTGGGGCGTCATCTCTGTCAGTCTTCTGGCTCCGGTAGCTCTCGCGGCTTACGCGGTACAGATCTTCGGGGAAGGCAGCTACGTTCGCGATGTGCCGGCGTCGATACGAGCATCGGCACGGACTCTGGTCCGCGTCGCACGCTGGCCGGCGTTCAAGGGCGAGATGCTCGAAACCCATCAGCGCGCTCTGACCGAAAGCCCGGCACCAGTGGTGCCCGCTCGTGGCGACATCTATCCGGTCGTATCCGGAACGGTCTTTCAGCAGAATCTCACCTACGACCATCGCCCCGTCTTCATGAGCTACGCGGCGTATACGCCGGCACTTGCTGATCTCAACACTCGCTGGCTCGCAAGGCGCGCTCCGTCGACGGTCATGTTCGACATCGATCCGATCGACGATCAGTATCCATCCCTGCAGGATGGCCCCTCCTGGCCGATCCTCCTCACTCGATACGACGCAACCGGACGGCTTGGGCGGCACGTCATGCTCACCAGAAAGCCGGAACCATCGCGAGTCCTGCTCGTCCCGCTTTCAACCGTCGCGGCCCGTCTCGGCGAACGCGTGAATGTCCCCGAACAACCCGCAAGGGCGTTCGTGCGCCTCACCATCGACTTGAACACGGCGGGCCGGATGGCGAACGTGCTGTACAAACCGCCCCTGCTCCACATCCGCGTCGGGCTGCAGAACGGAAGTGAGAAGCAGTTCCGGCTCGTTCGGGGCATGGCACAGGCCGGGTTTCTCCTCTCGCCCCTCGTCGAGGACGCAGACGCGTTTGCCGCACTGGTGAACGAAGAGGAGGGGGCGGGCGCCCAGGTTCGCTGGCTGCAGGTGGACTCCGACGCCGGCGCGCACTTCACGGCCTACGAGCCGGCCTATCGAATCGAGTTCCTGGCGCTGCGGTGACCAATGCTGGCGGAGGAGGTGGGATTCGAACCCACGGTACCGTTTCCGGTACGGCGGTTTTCAAGACCGCTGCCTTAAACCACTCGACCACTCCTCCGGTCTTGCTCTCAACAGACCCTCAACGCAAAAGATTCACATCCAGCGTGATCTTGAGGCGCAGTCGGCGGTGCTGCCTGAGTTCTTCGATTGAAAGATTGAGCGGGATCGTCACCTCTCTGACGAGCCCGTCGGTTGCACGGCGTTCGTGGCCTGCATCTGCCGAAGCGTGCACCTGAGCCTCACCGAGCACTGGAAGTGAGTCGAGGATTCCATCGGGAATCGGTATCTCCACGGACGCCGGCGGAACCTCGATCGAATCGGGAAGGTGATCCGCCGTCGCACCGTAGTAGTCGGACACGTCTTCGAACGGGTTCCCCTCGGTAATTGGCTGCAGAGGGCCGGAGGGGCCTACCAGTTCCGTGGCGACCAGAGGAAGACTCTCGTCGTCGAACTCATCGAGCTCGAACTCCGGCTCTCCGTGGGGCGCTGCAGAAGGGGGAAGCGCCGTCTGTGTCACTGTCTGCAGAAGGTTGGCTCGCGGATCGAACGGATCGTCATCATCCCAGAGCGAATCGGCAGCGTCGGGCGATGGCGTCGCCACGTTCAGGATCTGAATGTCCCTCTCGTGAGGCTCGGCGCCCTGGAGACCGTACTTTTTCACCAGATGCGCGAGAACCAGCTGCGTGATTCCCTTCAGCGTCTCCTCGACGCCGAGGCCTGTGGTGGCGACCGACTCGAAACGTTGAGATCCCAGCTTGTTGACTTCGGTGTCGAGCTGAGCGAGCGACATTGCGTTCGGCAGATCGCGCTTGTTGTATTGCATCACGATCGGAATCTCGCGAATGCGGATGCCCTGACGTTTCAGATTGTCTTCGAGATTCTGCAGCGACTCGAGGTTCGCGTCGATCGCGAAGTCCTGGCTGTCCGCGACGAACACAATGCCGTCGGCCCCCTTGAGCACCAGCTGCCGCGTCGAGTTGTAGTAGACCTGTCCGGGAACCGTGTAGAGCTGCAGTTTGGTCCGCATCCCGCGGATCTTCCCGAGATCGAGAGGGAGGAAGTCGAAGAAGAGCGTCCGGTCCGTCTTCGTTGCGAGCGAGAGCATTTTGCTCTTGTTGTTCGACGGAAGGGAGTCGTAGACGAACTGCAGATTCGTCGTCTTACCGCAGAGCCCCGGCCCGTAGTAGACGATTTTCGCCGTGATCTCTTTCGTCGCGTAGTTGAAGAGGACCATTCAGGCTCCGAGAGGACGAGAGTAGTCAATTTATGCAACACAGGCAATCCCGCATCTCACGAAGCTGTCCTATGATGCCGCTTCTCGGAGGTGTGCATGTGGATCTGGCGACTCGTCGCCCTGCTCGCGGTACTCGCCCCGCTGGTTACGCGGGCTGACGCACCGGGTGTTTACGCTCTGACCGGAGCCACGGTTCATCCAGCATCGGGCCCGGTGATTCCGACTGGCATCGTGGTCGTTCGAGGAGGGCTGATCGAAGCCGTCGGGGCAAACGTGACGATCCCGCCCGACGCTACGATCATCGATGTGACCGGATCTCACGTCTATCCCGGCCTGATCGATGCCCACACGACCATCGGGTTTCCCGCCACACCGGCGACGGGCCGCGACCGTCCGGCGGAGCCTGGACCCGAGACGGTTGCAATCCGCAGCGTGAACATCTCCACGGAAGAGGCGGACGCCCGAAGATCAACCGGCGTCACCACGGTCATTACTGCGCCGGCACGTGGGATTTTCAATGGACAGTCGGTCGTCATGAATCTCGGCTCCGGTACGAGAGAAAGTCATGTCATCCGGAACCCGGCGGCCCTTCAGATCACCTTCAACACCCGTTCGATGTGGACGTATCCCGACAGCCTCATGGGCGTGGTGGCGTTCCTTCGTCAGACATTCCTCGACGCCCGGCAGCATGCGGCGGCACACGAGGTGTATGGCCGCACTCCGACTGGCCTCCGGCGCCCGCCTGACGATCCGGCGCTCGAGGCGCTGGGCCCGGCGCTTCGCCGTGAGGTGCCGGTCGTCTTCGTCGCAGACTCGGAATCGATGATCCGTCGCGTACAGACGCTCGCCGGTGAGTTCAACCTCCGCGCGATCGTCTCGGGAGCACGCGAAGCCTATGCGATAGCCGATGAGCTGAAGAACGTACCAGTGCTGGTATCGGTGCGTTGGCCGGAGGCACCGACCGACCGCGAGGATCGTGAGGATCAGCCTCTGCGACTCATCAGGCAAAGACAACTCGCGCCGACAACACCTGCCGCACTCGCGAAGAGCGGCGTGACGTTCGCGCTCGTCAGCGGATCAGGGAAAGCCGGCGACTTTCTTCCGGGCATCCGAAAGGCGATGGAGAACGGCTTGACGCACGACGAGGCGCTGCGCGCCACGACGATCGCGCCGGCTCGAATCTTCGGTTTCGAGCGCCAGCTCGGCTCGATCGAGCGAGGGAAGATCGCGAACCTCGTCGTGAGCGATCGGCGGATTTTCGAGAAAGACGCGAAGGTGACTCGACTATTCGTCGACGGCCGCGAGATCAGGCTCCCGCGTGAGGACGCTGCTCCAGGCATCTCGGCTGCTTCGCCGATCGATGGCTCGTGGGCGGTGACTGTCCGGACTCCCGGCGGGAACGTTTCCATGCAGGTGACTCTCAAAGCGGAGGCAGGTCGTCTCAGCGGTTCCTGGTCGGGTGACCGCGGCTCCGGTGATATCCGCTCGGGAACCTTCGAAGGATCATCATTCGAGTTCACGATCTCCGCTGCGCAGAACGATGCCGAGATGAGCGACTGGGCCTTCCGCGGCACGCTCGACGGCGAAACGATGAACGGCACGGTCGCAACGACCCTCGGCAACTTCGAGTTCAGCGGGAGCAAGGCGAAATGAAGCGACATCACTTCGATCTCATCCTCCGGCGTATGCGCATCGCAGCTGGCCTGGTTCTGATCTCATTCTTCAGTCTTGGCCCGCTGCAGGGCCAGGAACAGACGATCCTCATTCGTAACGCGACAGTTCTGACGATCACGAACGGGATCATCGAGAACGGTTCGGTGCTGATTCGAGGTTCGAAGATCGCGGCGGTTGGCCAGAACATCACTGCGCCGTCGGGAGCGCAGATCATCGATGCCACGGGCCGTTACGTGATGCCCGGCATCATCGACACCCACAGCCACACCGCAGTCGAGGGAAGCGTCAACGAGATTTCTCTGCCGAATACCGGCATGGTGCGGATCTCCGACGTCATCGACCCGAACGACATTTCAGCCTATCGGCAGCTCGCCGGAGGGACGACGATGGCCCTCGTCCTTCATGGCTCGGCAAACGCGATCGGAGGTGAGAGCCAGATCCTGAAGTGGAAGTGGGGACGCCCCGCATCCGAATGGCTCGTCAGCGGGGCACCGCGGACGATCAAGTTCGCCCTCGGCGAGAACCCGAAGAGCGCGAACTTCAGACCGCCCGAGGGACAGCCACGGCAATATCCCGCTACTCGGATGGGCGTGGAAGAAGTGATTCGCAAGTCATTCGTCGATGCGCGTGACTACCTGGCCGCATGGGAGGAGTACGAAGCGAAGACGAAGCGGAGAGAGGTGGCAATCCCGCCGCGCCGCGATCTCCTGATGGAGACCATGGCGGACATCCTGCGTGGGCGTATCGACATCCATGCTCATTGCTATCGCGCTGACGAAATCGTGATGCTGCTGAACCTTGGCGAGGATCTCGGCTTCAAAGTCCACGTACTCCAGCACGTGCTCGAGGGCTACAAGGTCGCGCCGGAAATCGTCGCCCACGGTGCCGGTGCCGGCACATTCATCGACTGGTGGGGCTTCAAAGCAGAGGCCTACGACGCCACGCCCTACAACCCGGCTCTGATGGTGCGCAGTGGAGTGCTCACCACGGTGAACTCCGACTCCGACGAGCTCGCGCGACACCTCAACCACGATGCCGCCAAAGCTATGAAGTACGGCGGTCTCACCGAAGACGAGGCTCTTCGTCTGATCACGATCAACGCCGCGCGTCAGTTGCGCCTCGATCATCGTCTCGGCTCCGTCGAAGCCGGCAAGGATGCCGATCTCGTGATCTGGACGGGACACCCGCTGTCGATCTACTCCCGAGTCGAAACGACGTTCATCGAAGGGATCGCTTACTTCGACCGCCAGCAGGATCTCATTCGCCGTGAAGAGCTGCGGCGCGAGAAGGAAGAGCGATTGAAGCGAGAGGCCGACGAAACCGCATCGAAGAAGGCGGAGGAGAAGAAAGATGCGTAATCGAGTTCTTCTGACTCTTGCAGTCTGCGCGCTGCTTTGTGCCGCAGGCACCTCGATGGCGCAATCGACCATCCCGAACAGCACCGGTGAGAAGCTCACCCTTGCGATCCGGAATGCGACGATCTATCCCGTTACGTCTGCTCCGATTCCAAACGGCACCATAGTCATCGCGAACGGAACGATCGTCGCCGTGGGCACCCAGGTCGCGGTTCCTGCCGAGGCGACGATCGTCGATGGGACCGGACTCTCGGTCTATCCCGGCCTCATCGATTCGGGAACCGATGTCGGTCTCGTCGAGATCAACTCGGTTGCCGGCACGGTCGACACGGCCGAACTGGGAGACTTCAATCCGAATGCGCGCGCGGCGGTGGCGATCAATCCGCACTCCGAAGTCGTCCCGGTGACGCGCGTTTCGGGAATCACGCACGTGCTGAGCGTTCCCTCCGGTGGGATCGTCTCGGGGCAGAGCGCATTCATTCGACTCTCCGGATGGACTCCGGCCGAGATGGTCGTCAAGGCCCCGGCGGCCGTCCATCTCCGTTTCCCGCGCCTTCGCAGCGCCCCTCTCCGCGAGGTTCCTCAGCAGGAGGAGGCGGAGAAGGAGCGGAGGAAAACCTATACGAACGAGACAGAGCGGCTCCGTGAACTCTTCCGCGATGCGCAGGCCTACGCGCGCGCCGCGGCAGCGCGCTCGGCGGACCCGCGCGTCCGCCGTTTCGACCGCGATCTGATTCTCGAGGCGCTCGTCCCGGTCGTCGAAGGGCGGGTGCCCGTAGTCATGCATGCGAACCAGGCGCGCGACATCAGGGCCGCCTTTGCGTTCGCTGACGAGTTCAAGCTCACGACGATTCTCGCCGGCGCCTACGACGTAGCGCGTGTAATTCCCGAGCTGAAAGCGCGAAACATCCCGGTCATCCTGGGGCCGATCCTCGCTCTTCCTCAGCGCGAAGACGATCCGTATGACGTTCTGTTCACCAACGCGAAGGTCCTTCACGACAACGGAATACGGTTCTCGATTCAGAGCCAGGACGGCCACAACGCGCGGAGCCTTCCGTACCATGCCGGATCCGCTGCTGCATTCGGATTGCCGAAAGACGAAGCGCTCAAGGCCATCACGATCTATCCCGCCCAGATCTTCGGTGTCTCGGATCGCCTCGGGTCGCTGGAGGTGGGCAAGAGTGCGAGCCTCATCGTTACCGATGGCGACCCTCTCGAGCTCAGAACCAACGTGCTTCGCGTCTTTATCGACGGCGAGGAAATCCCGATGGATTCGCGCCACACGCTGCTCTACCAGAAGTTCCTGAACAGACCGAAGGGCGACGATTGAAGTTCGCCGGTTGAGGCTATACTCCGCATCCCTGTTCTTTTGCCAATCAAGTCCGACGTGGTGAACGGGAAGCCGGTGTGATACCGGCGCGGCCCCCGCCACTGTAACCGGAGACGACTCACGCTTTGGTCCGAGGACCCCCACTGCGAACAGCGGGAAGGGGGCGTGAGAAGGATGACCCGGAAGCCAGGAGACCGATCAGGTCGGACAGAGCCACCAGGCGTGCACCCGCACGCCTTCGTCGGCCTTCTTCGGAGGGAAGGAGTCGTCATGAAACCCCTGTCTGCCGTTCCACTGCTTCTGTTGTCCATTCTTGTCAGCCAGACCCTGTACGCGCAGCTTTCCGTTCCCGCGTTGAGTGATGAGATCGTCGTCACGGCCTCCGCGCTGCCGGAGCGCCTCGAGGATACCCCTGCCACTGTCACGGTCATTACGCGCGAGGAGATCGATCGTCGCGCTGCGCGTGACGTTGCAGATCTGTTGCGCGAAGTGCCCGGCCTTTCGATCGCACGGCTCGGATCGGCAGGCCATCAGACCTCCTTGTTCACGCGCGGATCGAGTCCTGCGCACACCCTCGTTCTCTGGAATGGCGTTGAAATCAACACTCCTTTCTTCGGTGGCTACGACTGGGGTCAGTTCTCCACGGCAGGTGTCGAACGGATCGAGATAGTTCGAGGACCGTACTCGGCGCTGTATGGGTCGGACGCGATGGCGGGAGTTGTTCACATTCTCACAACTCCGGCAGCTGGCGGCATTCGCGCCCTCGTCGAGCGCGGTGGAAACGGCTTCAGCACCGCGCAGGTGAGTGCGTCTCACGTCACGAAGCAGGCGCTCGTGAGTGCATCGTATGAATCGCGAGACGACGAAGGCTTCGCCGATAACGACGACTTCGGTCAGGAGACGGCGAATCTTTCTCTCCGCTGGTCCGGAGCTTCGAGACTCTCGGTCGGCCTGACGGGACGGTACACATCCTACGAACTCGGCATTCCGATCAACCTCAACGCATTCGCTGACGAGCTCGTGCCAAGCCCGCTGCGCCGGCAGAGCGGCAATGAACGGCAGATCGCGATCCCGATCGAGCACACGCTCGATCGATTCAGCTACGAGATTCTCCTGGCCGAGACCCGGCGCGAAGATCGGTTCGAAGATCCGGACGATCCGTGGGGGCTGCTCTTTCAAAACACCAACTCGGAGACACGGCGCGCACGCCTGACGGTCCGTACGAGCACGAGGTTCGGAACGATCGTCGCCGGAGCCGAGACCGAATCGAGCACGGTAGACGACGTGACGAACTTCGGGCCGAACTTCATCGGCGGGAAACGACGCGAGAGGTCGATGTTTTTCGAGGACCGCTACTCGAAGTCTCTCGGACCGCGTTCGAGTTTCGAGCTGAGTGCCGGCGTCCGCTACGACGACTACGAGACGTTCGGCGCCGAGACATCACCCCGGATCGCGGCGGCCCTGACGCGCGGTTCGTACAAGATGCGCGCGGCGTATGGTGAGGCGTTCCGCGCTCCGTCGATCGGAGAAATGTACTCGCCCTTTGGAGGAAACCGGCAGCTCCGGGCCGAGCGAAGCCGGAACATCGAGGCCGGCGTCGACCGCTACCTTCAGGATGGAGTGCTTTCGCTGACCCTGTTCCGTGATCGCTACCGCGACCTGATCGCGAACGCGGGTTTCGTACTCGCGAATATCGGCCGCGCCGAGGCGCGTGGCGTCGAGGTCGCGGCACGCGGACGCCTGACGCAGCGCGTACGGGCCGGCCTCTCATACACGTGGCTCGATACCGAACAAGGCGACAGCGGCCTGCCTCTCCTGCGCCGTCCCCGTCACTCTGGATCCGCGTTCGTCAGCTATCGCCAGGGCATCTCAGAGTGGAGCCTGCTGCTGCTTCGGACCGGGGTCCGCGACGACATCCTGCCGGTGCTCCCGTTCTCGCGGACTACGAATCGCGCGCACAGCACCGTTGACGCTCACGTGCAGTTCGATCTCGGCAGGTTGACGCCCTACGTCAAGGTCGAGAACGTGACCAACGAAGAGTACGAAGAGGTGCGTGGGTACCCCTCTCCGTCGCGGCGCGCCATCGTCGGGATTCGATTCGCCATGTAGGGGTCGAGGGTTAAGTACGGGAGGCCTGCAGTTTGACGCAGCTGCTCGCTCACGGCCCGTGGCGCAGCCCCTCACCCGGCCTTCGGTCACCCTCTCCCCGCTAAGATCGCGGGGAGAGGGGCGACAGACCTCGTGTCAGGCGAAGACGACGATCGCGCGACGAAACCGGAGATCGCGTCGAATGAAGACGGTAGTCACACGCGGCGAGAAAGTCCGACGCAGCGCAGGCGAAGCGTAGCGCAGGCGTCCTCGCCTGCCGTACCGCGGGCGTCCTCATCCGCTCGCGGGCGTCTCGCCCGCCGTACGTCGGCCCTTTTTGGGCGCAACGGATCGCGTCGACGAAGCGAGCAGTTGCGTCCGGCACCCTGAACCGCGAGACTACGCGGCGTGAATGGCTACGTGACGCTCGCCCGTCCGTTTACTTTATTGCCGCCGCTGCTCGGAATTCTTTCCGGTGCAGTGTGTGCGTGGGGATCCGCGCACAATCCCGATCCGGCGCGAAGCCTGACCGCGTCGGTCATCCTGACCGTCACGCTCGGCTGCATCTGCGCGATGTTCCTGAACGCTGCGAGCAACACGCTCAACCAGATCTACGATCTCGAGATCGACCGCATCAACAAGCCGAATCGCCCGCTGGTCACCGGAGAGATCTCGATTCGGCAGGCGTGGGGCTTCACCTGGCTGATGTATGCGCTCGGCGTGGTCCCGACCTGGCTCGTGGTCGCGTACCCCTACACCAGTTGGGGCGAGAAGCTGTTCGCGCCGCTCTCCCGGCATGAGTGCTTCTTCATTTATGCGATCGCGCTCGTCGCGACATTCGTTTATTCGGTGCCGGCGTTCGGCAGGACGAAGTCGCATCCGATTGGTGCGAACCTCACGATCGCCATCCCGCGCGGTCTGCTTCTGAAGGTGGCCGGCTGGACGATGGTCGCGTACGCCTTCTCGTCTGAGCCGCCTTACCTCGCATCGAGCGAGCCGTGGTTCATCGGAGCCGTGTTCATGTTCTTTCTGCTCGGAGCGGCCTCCACGAAAGATTTCTCCGACATCAAGGGGGATGCCGCGGGGGGGTGCCGCACGCTCCCGATCGCTTACGGGGTGAAGCGCGCCGCATGGTTAATCGCTCCGTTCTTCGTCTTCCCCTGGCTGATGCTCCCGCTCGGTGTCTTACTCGACGATCCGTTCTCTCCCGGACACCGGATTCTCACCGGGAACGCAACCTTTCTGACTCTTTTCGGATTGGCGCTCGCGCTCTGGGGCGCGTACACGGTCTGGCTGATCGTCAGGAATCCCGATGAGCTCACTGCCACCGAGAATCACCCTTCATGGCGTCATATGTATCTGATGATGATGGCTGCGCAGGTGGGCTTTGCGGTCGCCTATCTGATCTGATGAATAAATCGCGGTAACCGTCGCGTTCCGACGCAGAGTCATGTTCCGAACGCGCACGGAGAATCTCCGGTCGGTTTTCGTTCTGCTGTTCCTGAACGTAGCATTCTTCCTGATCGAGCAGCAGGATGCAGGCAAGTACGCGACGACGTTTGCCTTCGATCGCGATGCCGTAGCCTCCGGCGAGGTCTGGAGGCTGGTCACCTACCAGTTCACTCAATCGGGCAAAGGCTTCATGGAAGCCATCTCTCTCTTCTTCACGTTGCTTCTGCTCTACATCATGGGCTCGGCGCTCGAAGAGGAGTGGGGTACCCGACACTTTCTCACGTTGTTCGCCCTCTCCACCTTCGGTTCCGCGGGAGTCGCAGCGGTCCTTGGTATTCCGCTGCTCGGCACCTACTTCGTCTACTACACGCTGCTCTTCGTCTACGCCTCCACGTTTCCGCAGCAGACGTTTCATCTTTTCGCAATCATCCCGATCAGGGTGACGCTGCTGGCGATGTTCTCGCTCGCGATCCTTCTCTTCGGGGCGTTCGCCGGAGGCTGGTCGAACGTGGCTGCGCTGGGCGGAGCCGCCAGTGGGTACGGGTACTTTCTCGCTCAGCGCCGGCGTGTCGTCTTCACGAAAGCTGCAGCTGAGGCGCCGGTCGAGCCGATGCCTGCGCAGGGGGGAGAAACCTCGGCCATCCACAATGCGGCGATGTATGGGGCGATCCGGGAAGCGCTGGCATCCAACTCGTCGGCGGAGCTTGACTCACTCCTGGCCCGCTGCGAACGCGACACGGTTCCCGGTGTCAATATCTGTCCTCCAGCTGACTACAAACCCGAAGGGGCCGATGGCTACTGCATTCGGTGTGAGGGTTTCGCAGAGTGCTCCGCGCGTTACCTGCGAGCGAATCGACAGGAGGATGCGGCGGGAGAACTGAAGTTCGCGGCACCTGACGCCGGCGCCTGACCGCTTCTCAGCTCGGACCGCCGCCTGCGGGACCGCCACCCTCGCCACCGCCACCACCCCTGCGGCGCCGGCGAAATCTACGGCGCTTCGAACCTGCTCCCCCCGTCTCGGATTTCTCGGGAGACGCCGGGGCGGGAGCTCCCTCACCACGCGGAGGCCGCGGTTCTCTCGGCGGGCGCTCTGCGCGGGCCGGCCGCCGGCGTTGCTGCTGCCCGCTGCCGCCCGAAGCGGCCTGGCTGGCGCTTGCCTGTTCCTGTCCGGCCGTCTGTTGTGGTGCGGATGGGGCCTGCTGTCCCGCGCCCGCTCCACTGCGGCCTCTGCGACGGCGACGGCGTCGTGACGGCTTCTGCTCGCCAGGCTGCAGGAGCTGAGGGTTCTGGTCGGGCGGCAATGACTGTGTCGCGGCTCTCTGCGGTCGCTGTCCCCGGGCTGGGCGCTGCTTCATACCAGGCCGCGGACGCTCTTTCTGTCGGGATGGCTGCGGATCGCCGCGTTCGGGGCGACCGCCGTCTCTTCCCTTTTCCTTGCGAGACTTTCCGCTCTTCTGCTCGAATTCGCGGATCTTCTTGTCGAGGAACCGTCGCGCCTGCTGGTCCTGACGGCTGCGAAGATCGTCATGCCCGCAGTAAGGGCAGCGCTTCCACCCCTCGGGGTACGTGTGTTTGCAGGCCGAACAGAGAACGCTTTTTGGCAGAGGCATCGTTGGATCGGCGCGCATTGTACACTTCGAGCCGTGGACGAAAACCGTCGCCGGACCCTCATGGCGCTGATGTATCTGGCCGAGGGTGACTCACCGGCCGCCTGCTGGGACGACCGGCGCGCGATGGACCTCCTGCGGCGTCAGGCGACTGCAGAAGAGCTGCGCGAGCTTGGAATGGACGAGGCGATGATTCGTCACGTGTTCGAGGGTTCAGATGAATGATGCGCATTTTTCGGTCAGGGTGGAGGCGCGATTCGAGGCCGCCCACTTCCTGCGTGAGTACCGCGGAATCTCGGAGCCACTGCACGGTCACTCGTACAAAATCGAGGCGGAACTCGCCGGGCGCGGCGGAGGGCTCGACGCCGATGCAATCGCGGTCGACTTCGTGAGCGCCCGAAGGAAGCTTCAGCATCTCGCCGGAATGCTCGACTACGGCTGCATCAACGACATACCGCCGTTCGACACGATCAACCCGAGTGCGGAGAACATCGCTGAATGGTTTGCAGGAGAACTGCAGACAGCCGTGGCCGATGAAGGCGCGATCGTGCTCGCGGTAACCTTATGGGAGGGGCCTGTGAATGCAGTGACGTACAGGCCGAAGGTCGCATCATGACGGCGGGGCGAACGACCGCCGATCCTGCAACGGAGCTCGAGCCGGTGGCGAGAAGAACCGGAAAGCTGCCGAATCACACTGCACTGAAAGAGTGGGCGAACGTCGTCGAGGCGCTTGGGCGGGGCGAGCAGATCATCCTGATCCGTAAAGGAGGACTCGCGGATCCCGCGTTCGGGATCGACGCGGATCAGTTCTATCTATACCCGACCTATTTCCATCAGGGGGAGTCGGACGCCCGTCCCTTCGTCACGCTGACTCACTGGGCGGAGATCGTCAGGACGTGGCGCATCACGGATCGCGAGACGCTGACGCGGTTGGAGCCGTTCGTCGTGATCCCGCGGGAGACGCTCGATGCGAGATACCGGTTCCGAAGCGACCAGGCGCTCTACGTGCTGGCGCTGCGGGCGTGGGAGTTGCCGGCGCCGATTCGTATCCCGTTCAGAGAGCAGTACGGCGGTTGTCTGAGCTGGATCAGCGTCGAGGAAGAGATCGATGTCGAAGGCTCACGACCGGTGCTCGCTCCGGAGGTACTCACCACCGGGGTTGAGGCCATCGATCGGGCGATTGCTGCAGCAGGATGAGGAGCCATCGTGGATCTCGTCGCAATCCTCTTCATGCTGATCGGAGGGGTAGCGATTGCCGCCTTCGTGCTGGTGGCGACGGCGATGGCATCGCGCTCGGACGATTCTGCTGACCCTCTCCCTCTGCGCCGGGATTCCATCGCAGGATCACTCCTTGTCCATGTCGTCAGTGCCGGAGGGATCTCCCACGAGGAAGCGCTGCGCAGAGTGCGGCGCGCGTCCGGTCTTGCGACGCCGGTGACTCGCGGCATCGACGTGACGAACTGGGCCGAGAGCTATGCTGCTGTTGCCACACCTGAACAGCGACGCTGGCTGCTCGAGACGGCCGTGCAACTCGTGGCCGCCGAGCACAAACCTGTGCCGCTACGCCAGTACGCCGCTCTGCTCGATTTGAGTTTCGGTCTAGGGTTTCAGACTGACGCTCTTGCAAAGCTCCGGCAGGTGTACGGATTCGAATACATCGATCATGCGAGCAGCCGGCGGGAGCGTCCAATCGCCGCGGTCAGCCAGTCGGAGTCCGGTCCGGTCCGTCAGACCGCGCTGCTGAGAGTACTGGGCATCTCCAGGAACCCGACCCGGCAAGAGCTGACGGCCGCCTATCGCAAACTGGTTCTGCTGCATCATCCCGATCGGTTTCACGCTGCTCCCGAAGCGGCCCGATCCGAGGCCGCTGGACGGTTCATGGAGATCACTCGGGCCTATGAGGAGTTGTTGCTCACGATTCGGGATTGAGTTTCTATTCCGATGTGAGTTATGATCTCCCGCTCGGGAATACCCGTAGTTGACCGATTGTTCACAGCGCTTCCCTCCGTAGACCTTAGACTTTTCTATCAAAAGAACGCTTTCGTGGACGAACGTGTCCCGCGTCGGTGACGCGGCACGGGTCAGCCCGCGCGGGCCTCGATGGAGCGCATGGCGCGATTCGTTCGCGTAAGTGATTGAGCTGGCGTTAGTTGAAGGTTCTTGAGTCGCCAGCCGTAACTATTTTATTTGCTCGTGCATCTAACCATGCATGCGGCACGAAGGTTGAAGCTTTGGTAGTTGTCACGGGAGACACCATGAAGAGTGCGGAAGTCTACAATCACGAACAGGGGTGGGATTTCGAACAGGCAGCCATGCCTTACGTCGACTCCCTGTACAACACCGCCTATCGCATGACTCGGAATTCCGAGGACGCCGAGGATCTGGTCCAGGAGACCTACCTGAAGGCGTACAAGTACTACGACAAGTTCGAAGAGGGAACGAACTTCAAGGCGTGGCTCTTCAAGATCATGAAGAACACGTTCATCAACAATTACCGGAAGAAGAAGCTCACGCCCCACAAGATCGACTTCTCCGAGATTGAAGAGTCGTACGAGCGCGTCATCCAGAAGAACGCTCCTGACCTGATCCGCGACCCCGAGAGCGAGATCTTCCAGGACATGATGGATGCCGACGTCAAGCGAGCTCTCGATTCGCTTCCACACGACTACAAGATGGTGGTGCTGCTCGCAGACATCGAGGGCTTCTCCTACAAGGAGATCGCGGAGATTCTCGACTGCCCGGTCGGCACCGTGATGTCGCGGCTCTACCGCGGTCGGAAGATGCTCGAGCGGACGCTGCTGGAGTACGCCCGCAAGTATGGCTACATTCGCGGCGAGGCAGAGCCCGCCAAGATGCGCTCCCGCAAGGACGAGACGAAGGGACGCAAGAAGAAGGACGAGGCAAAGCCCGACGAGACCGAAGGGCAGGAGCCGGACCAGAACGAGGAAGAGATTCTCTTCGCAGATGCTGGCGACGAGGAGTTCGAGTTCGAGGTCGAAGAAGAAGAGGACGAGCAGTTCGAAGTCGAGTAGTCCTCTGACATCGCAGCTCATCATTTGAACGCGCGGCGAAAGCCGCGCGTTTTTGCGTTCGGGACTGAAGAAACCGGGCTCGGGCTCGGGCTCGGGACAGGCGAGGAAAGAACGACTACGTCCGTTCGAACACGAGAAGTTCGACGTCTATCAGTTGGCCATCGAGTTCGTCGCCAGGGCAGCCGGCATCATCGGGCGCTTGCACCGAGGCCGTGGCTATCTTGTCGATCAGCTCCAGCGGGTTGAGCATCGTGTTGAATATGGCCGAGGATGCCGGCGAGTTCTCGCTCCGCCGCCCGATCGAGCGAGCACCCGTGCCCGAGCCCGAGCCCGGGCCCGAGCCCGGCTTTTGACTCACAGAACACCGGAAAAACCGCAGGCGCCCATCACTCCAACTTTCTGGTTTCCCGCTTGCACTAGAGCCTTTCCGGTTTGAACTCAAAGAGCAGGCGCCCGACACGGAATTCACACTTCTGCAACGGAGTTGAAAGCTACGTGTGTCGTCACCTCTCACCCTCGGAAGGAACGCTGTGATGCTCTGTGACGATGTCAAACGGGTTGTCTATTTCTTTCTCGATGGATCGCTCGGTGAAGGCAGGAAGGTTGACTTCGAGATTCATCTGAAAGACTGCCCCGACTGCGAGATCCGGATCGTGATCCAGCGGAAACTGCGGTCATTCGTACGACGCCGGCTCTCGAAGGTCGTTGCGCCCGATCACCTCAGGGTGCGAGTCACTCAGTCGCTCCGCACAGTTCCCGCCGCCGAGTAGAGTTCGGGTGCCGTGCCGAAACCGAGACGCTCCACCACTCCTCCCGGTTCAGCGAGTCAGCTGATTCTCGTTTCCGAGAATCCGAACAAGGGCATCGAGGCGGAGCGGATCCTCGGGACCCCTCTCCTCAGAGTCTCGCTGTCATTGCCGGAGATTCAGGCGGCGACCGCCGAGGAAATCACGAGGTACAAGCTCGAAGTCGCCCGGAGCAAGGGCTATGGCCGGCTGCTCGTGGAGGACGTGGCCCTTGGGTTTGATGAGCTCGGAAACTTTCCCGGCCCTTACGTCAAGTGGCTACTCGAGGCAGCAGGAGGCAGAGGACTGGCTGCCATTGCGTATTCTCTGAACAATCGTGCAGCGCGGGCGCAGTGTTGTGTTGGCTACTGGAACGGCAGTGAGACGCGCGTCTTCACCGGCGAGGTGAGGGGCGAGATTCTCATCGAACCGCGGGGAGACCGGCACTTCGGGTGGGACGCCTGGTTCCTTCCCGCCGGCTCATCGAAGACCTTTGCCGAGATGGATCTGGAGGAGAAAGACCGGATCTCCCATCGGGGCGCCGCCTACAGGGCGCTGGCGGCTCACCTGGCGACAGAGAGTGGGACCTCCCCCGGACAGAAGTGAGCTTTGCAGGGGACGGTCCGGCCGTTTCCGTTTCGAAACACGATTCCTGAACTTCCCCGTAACTCGCTCGTATAACAGGGTGTTATAGCGGAACTGCTGGAGCCTGGTACGTGGCAGGAGCCTTGAAATATCCAACGTCAGCGCCGCGAGGTGCGGGACGGAAAGGATAGAGCGATGTGGGTCTTCGACGGAGAGGAATGGACACGTGATGATGGTGGCGTCGAGTCGACGGTGAAACCGGAGACGAAGCGTCCGCGGTATGACGAGCACATGCCGGAACTTCAGGTCGTGGAGATCGTCCCGGTACCGGTGAAGAATCATCGGAACCAGCCTCCCCTGCCGCTTCCGAGAACCTGATCTCCTGACTGGCGAACGATGGCGGGCCGCTTTCGAGCGGCCCGTTTCTTTTGAGGTAAAGCCGTCAGGCGCCGCAGTGGCTGGTCAGGAACCGGCAAAGGATGGGCTCGACGGTCTCGGCAGCGACGCGGAAGATTCGGTCAGCATGGTAGTGACCATCGATATCGAGGATGTGTAGCTCCTTTGGCTCGTTGGCTGCCTCGAAAAGGGCAACCGAATGGCGATGATGGATCAGCCAGTCTTCTCTGACGTGGATGAGAGCGACCGGAACGTGGACCTGGCTGATGTCGTCGACAGCGCGAAGTTTGGCTGAACGGCGAAGCCCCCAGGTGAAGCGTGGGCGTCGGAGTGCCTGTCCCAGCGCGAGATGGCGATGTGCCGTGAAGGGATTCAGTCGGGGGGTGATCATGCCGAAATCGGCCACCGGCGAGATCAATACGAGTGCCGAGACCGGCAATTCGTGGCGGGCGAGGGTCGAGATCGCGATCGCTCCCCCGTACGAAAAGCCGACCAGCGCAAGACGCGAGATCGTTCCGCTTCTCTCGAGGAGTCGCTCGGCAACAGCCGCGACATCGTGGTGTTCGTTGAGGTTGAAGCCGAACGTTCCTTCACTGTCGCCATGCCCGCGAGGATCCAGAATCGCCGTACGGTACCCGTTCCTCACCAGCAGCCGCGCCAGTTCCACCATGGAAGCGTGGCGCCGATCCCTCCAGAAGCCGGGAACCACCAGTACTGCTGTCGTTGCCGAAGGAGCGTCGTAGATGTCAAAGTGAATCACAGTCCCGTCGAACGAGATCACCCGGTCTGCCGCGGGAGGGGAGCCGGCGCTCGAGGTTTCGGGGCTGTTGCTTGACATTGTCCAGTCTGCTCCTATGATTAGAAGACGCTGGAGGCGGTGTGCAGGTGCCGCGCCTCCGTGTTCCCCAACCCCCGTCTTGAATGTTCGCGCCTCGCGCGAGAAGGGTCACAAACTACACGCAAAGTGAGGTGAGTCAGGCAACCCGGACAAGCTACGCACGTTTTTCGCCGAATCTCAGAATAAGACAATATTCACTCCGGCCTCTCTGGCCGAGTGCAAAGAGGAGAATTAACAGATGAAGAAGTCACTCGTACTTACCCTGGTTGCTCTGGTCGTCGTTTCGATGTTCGCAGTCGGCTGCCGTCGCGAAGAGCCGGTCACCGACACCGCCATCACCGATACCTCGATGACGATGAGCGAGACCACCGAGACCTACGCCACCGACACCTACGTCACCGACACGATGGCGACCGACACGATGTCGACCGACATGACGACCACGGACATGACGACGACCGACATGACGACGACGGACACGGCCGCGACCGGCACGACGGCCACCACCAACACCTAAGTTTCACTGTCTCATAGATTTAGAACGCCCCGTCTCGGCAGGACGGGGCGTTTTTTGTAGCGGGATAACCCCGAAACATCAGTCCCGCATGTGTCTGGCTGGCACCCGAGTTGCTTTTTGCCTGCCGGGTCTCTTCTTTCGACAGGAAGGCGCCCTGCTCCCGGAAAAAAAACGATCACTGGACCAGGTTCGGGTCTTCGACTTTCGGATGGCGAGGAGGTGAGTGCCGGCACCAGAGACGTAACGCATGCTTCGGAAACTGCAGATGATTCAACTTCAACACAGGAAGAGGAAGATAGATATGACCAGGAAAGTACTCGTTTTTCTGCTGGTGATCGGGCTCGTTGGGGCCGTGGGCTGTTCGCGTGAAGAGACCAACATTGACGCGACGACCGATACGGTCCTTACCGACACATCCATGACTGCCGGGACCACCGATACGTGGGCAACCGACACCATGATGACCGACACGATGGCGACCGACACCATGATGACCGACACGATGGCAACCGACACCATGGGTACGGACGGGATGACCGGCACCAGCTCCACGAGCGTGACGACCGGCACGACGGCTACCACCAACACGTAGTAGACGAACCCAAACGGCTTCATGAAGCCTCGGGGGCATACCCCGAGGCTTCTTTTTTTCGCGCGAGATCTACGCGGAGCTGCTCGTAAACCCGGCGCGTCTCAGCCGCCGCGCGCTCCTGGTCGCCGCTGTTGTCGATCACGTAGTCCGCGAAGCGGAGCCGTTCCTCCCGTTTCATCTGGTGCTCGATTCGACGGCGGGCCTCCGTTTCGTCCATCCCCCGGGCGACGGCTCTCGGGATCTGCACTTCAGGAGCAACGTCGACGACGATCATCCGGTCGTAACGCTCCCTGCCGCCTGCCTCGATCAGCAGCGTCGCCTCGACCACGTAAATGACGTCGTTTCCTGCGCTTCGCTTCAGCGCCTCTTCCGTCAGTCTGGCATCCTCCGCCATGACGAGCGGATGGATGAGAGAGTTGAGCTTCTGCGCGCCGCCAGGACTCGAGAAGGCGAGCGCAGAGAGTTTCTGCCGGTCCACCTGTCCATCCGCGAGGAGAATCGCGGGCCCGTAGGTTTCGAGCAGGGCCGCGTGTCCTGCTTCCCCGGGCTGGTAGAGACGCGAAACGATCGCATCGGCGTCGACGGTCGCGCATCCAAGATCGGCGAACATCCGCCGGATGGTCGACTTGCCGCTCGCCAGCCCTCCGGTCAGCCCTGCCTTGAGAATCACTTACACTCCCCTAACGGCGGCGCTCCGCGGCGGTGACGGTGTTCTGCATCAGCATGGCGATCGTCATCGGGCCTACCCCTCCCGGAACGGGAGTGATCCACGATGCGAGCTCCCGGACGCGGGCGTAGTCGACATCGCCGAGGAGTACGCTGCCATTCTTCGCCAGGAGCCTGCTCTTGGCCTCGTCGTGCTCGAGACGCGCCGCGAAGTCGGGACCGACTCGGTTCATGCCGACGTCGATCACGATGGCGCCCGGCTTGACGAAGTCGTTGGTTACGAGGATCGGACGGCCGATCGCGGCGATCAGGATGTCTGCCTGTCTCGCCACGGCCGGCAGGTCGCGCGTTCTGGAGTGACACGTCGTGACCGTGGCGTTGCGTTGCAGGAGAAGTGCGGACATCGGCTTGCCCACGATGTCGCTTCTTCCGATCACGACCGCGTGCTTTCCCTCGATCGTCTCGCCGGTCGATTCCAGCAGTCGGATGACCCCCGCCGGGGTGCAGGGGACGAGCGCCTCACGGCCGAGATGAAGGAGTCCGACATTGGTGGGGTGAAATCCATCGACGTCTTTAGCCGGGTCGATCGCGTCGATCACGCGAGCGGGGTCGATCTGTCGGGGCAGCGGGAGCTGGACGAGAATGCCGTCGATCTTCGGGTCGCGGTTGAGGCGGTCGATCTCGGCGAGCAGATCCGCTTCCGACATCGTCTCCGGAAAGACACGCTCCGTTCCCTCGAGCCCCAGCTCGCGGGCCTTCGTAGCCTTGTTTCTGACGTAAATCTCGGAGGCGGGATCGTTGCCGACCCGGACTGCTGCGAGGCCTGGCTTGTAGCCGAGCCGCCGGATCGTGGCGGCCACCTCCGTCTCGATTGCCTGGGCCACGGCTTTGCCGTCGATGTTCTTTGCGGTCACGAGTGGGCTTCTACCACGCGCTCGTGTGGAGCTACAAGGTGCGGGTCGTCGAAGGTGCCACGACTGAGAGACGAAACGGCCCGGCAGTAACAGACGCCCTTCAAAGCGTGCAGAAGAGGAATTCCGCTCCCGGCAGCCTCGTTGCGGGTGCGGCTGAACGGTGGCCGGACTGCGAAGTCTCCGGGGAATGACTACTTGACTCCCCCTGTTCGGCAGTGTTACCGTTTTGACCCCTTCCCGCAAGGGAAGGTGTGCTTAGTCTTTGAGTTGATCTGCGGCGTTTGCGGTCCACACCTGCGCCGCCGATTCATCAAGCAGTCATTAAAAGGGTTGTCTTTTGCCCGATGTTCGTCCCGAGCCCCGGCGGACACTGGACAGCGGACAGCAGACAACAGGTTCAGGGAGAGTCATGCGTACCTATTTTCCCAAGCAGGGTGACATCGTGCCCCGCTGGTTCGTGATCGATGCCGAAGGTCAGGTCCTCGGGCGTCTGTCGACGACCATTGCGAACATCATCTCGGGGAAGGCGAAGCCGACGTACACGCCGTTCCTCGACACCGGCGATCACGTGATCGTGATCAATGCCGAGAAAATCGTCCTCACCGGTAAGAAGGAGACCGACAAGATCTACCGTCGGCACTCTCTCTATCCGGGCGGCCTGAAAGAGAAGGCCGCACGTTTCGTCCGGGCTGAAAAGCCGGAATCGATGATCGAGGATGCGGTCTGGGGCATGCTGCCGAAGAACAAGATCGGCCGCAAGATGCTGAAGAAGTTGAAGGTGTATCGCGGGTCGAACCATCCGCACGCGGCGCAGTTGCCCGAGCGGTTCGACGTCAGCGAGTAATCACAGGAGGATTCCTTGGCTTTGGTCGAATACTACGGAACGGGAAGACGGAAGACCTCGACGGCGCGTGTCCACATTCGTCCGGGATCGGGCGCGATCACGGTCAACAGGCGCACGCTCGACAATTACTTCGGCAACGAAGTGCTCAAGATGATCATCAAGCAGCCGCTCTCGCTGACCGAGACCGTCGACAAGTTCGACATCGTGGTCACCGTCGACGGCGGCGGGCCGAGTGGCCAGGCCGGAGCAATCCGCCACGGCATCTCCCGTGCGCTTCAGGTCTACAACGTCGAGCTTCGCAAGCGGCTGAAGAAGGCCGGACTCCTCACGCGCGACCCGCGCATGAAGGAGCGGAAGAAGTACGGTCAGAAGGGTGCTCGCGCACGCTTCCAGTTCTCCAAGCGCTGATCCCATGTTCCGGTTTCTCTAGAGTTTCAACCGAAAGACAGGAGCGTCGCTTGCTCCTGTCTTTTTTGTTTGTTGCCCGGTAGTTCCATTCATTCATCAACCAGGAAAAGGAGGATTCACTTGGCGGTCTCTATCACGATGAAAGAGCTTTTGGAGGCTGGCGTCCACTTCGGTCATCAGACCAAGCGCTGGAATCCGAAGATGAAGAAGTACATCTTCGGAAAGCGCAATGGGATCTACATCATTGACCTGCAGAAGACGCTGAAGCTCTTTAAGGAAGCTTCCGCATTCATCGCGGACCTCTCGTCCGCGGGCAAACGCATCCTGTTCGTCGGCACCAAGCGACAGGCACAGGACGCGATTCTCGAAGAAGCCAACCGCTGCGGCATGTTCTATGTGAACAACCGCTGGCTCGGTGGCACGCTGACCAACTTCACGACTGTCAGGAAGTCGATCGAACGTCTCAAGGAGATCGAGTCGGTCCTCAATGACACCGAGAAGGAGATGTCGAAGAAGGAGCGCGCCGCACTCGACCGTGAGCGCGACAAGCTGCAGAAGAACCTGATCGGTATCCGCGAGATGGACGGACTACCCGACGCGCTTTTCGTCATTGACCCGAAGAAGGAGTACATCGCGGTCAAGGAAGCGAAGAAGCTCGGGATCCCCGTCGTCGCCATCGTCGACACGAACTGTGACCCGGAGGACATCGACTATGTCATTCCCGGGAACGACGACGCAATCCGCGCGATCCGGCTCTTCACGCAGAAGATCGCCGATGCCGTCCTCGAGGGTTACAACCTCGCTGAGGAACGCTACATCGGCACCGAGGACAAGGGAGAGGCAGCAGCGCCGGTAACAGCTCCGGCCGAGGCCCCTGCCGTGGCCGAGGAAATGCAGGCCGCTCCGGCGGTCTGATTCTGAACGACTTGAACTGAGGACAGGCGGGTTCTCCCGCCTGTCCTCCCGTTACCTCCAGAGGGGACGCTTCACGTCCTCGGGCCGGCGGCTCTACCGCGCCGCCGCTCCCCCAATCCAGATAAAGAGGTTTGAAATGACGCAGATTACGGCAGCGATGGTCAAGGAATTGCGCGACCAGACTGGCGCCGGGATGATGGACGCCAAGAACGCCCTCGTCGAGGCGCAGGGAAATATGGAAGAGGCGGTCAAAGTCCTTCGCAAGAAGGGGCTCGCGGCCGCTGGCAAGAAGGCAGGCCGCGTCACCGCCGAGGGCGCCGTCGTGGCGCATGTTGCGGAAGGCCGCGGCGTCCTGGTCGAGGTGAACTGCGAGACCGACTTCGTCGGCCGCAACGAGATTTTCCGCAACTTCGCTGAGGAGGTCGCAAGAGTGGCCGCCCAGAGCAGTGCGACGACCGTCGAGGATTTTCTCGCCGAGAAGTGGCCGGGAAGCGAAGAATCGGTCGCCACCCGCGTGGCCGAACAGATCGCCTCCATCAAGGAGAACATCTCGGTTCGTCGTTTCGCCCGCTATGAAGCCGCCCAGAATGCGACCATCGGCACCTACATTCACGCCGGTGGAAAGATCGGCGTGATGGTGGAAGTCACCGGCGCGAATCGAGAGGTCAGCAGCGAGGTAGCGAGAGACGTAGCGATGCACGTCGCCGCGTCCGAACCGCGGTTTCTTCGCCGTGAAGACGTGACCGAGAAGGATCTCGAGACCGAGCGCGAGATCGCAAGAGATGCTGCGGCCAAGTCCGGCAAGCCTGAGAACATCGTCGAGAAGATGGTCTCCGGGAAGATGGAGAAGTTCTACGGTGAGGCCTGCCTGCTCGAACAGCCGTACATTCGCGACGACAAGGCAACCGTCAGCCAGTACCTCGAGCGCCGCGGCAAGGAAGCCGGCTGCGACCTCATCGTGAGCCGCTTCATCCGCTACAAGCTGGGCGAGGGGATCGAGAAGCGCTCGGAAGACTTCGCGGCCGAAGTTGCGTCCTACATGAAGTAGCGGCCTGTTCCAGAAACCAGAATCGAGGGCGGCCGTGAGGCCGCCCTTTTCTCGTCAATCTGATATAACCGCGAGCCGCATGACCGATCCTTCTGCCAGATACAAACGCATCCTTCTCAAACTCTCAGGCGAAGCCCTCATGGGCGGACGCAGAACCGGTATCGACGCCGAGGTCCTCGCGACGATTGCCGATGAAATCGGCGAGGTCCATAAGATGGGCGTCGAGATCGCGATCGTCATCGGAGGCGGCAACATCTTCCGCGGTGTGACCGCTGCCACCGAAGGAATCGATCGCGTCGCCGGCGATCACATGGGAATGCTCGCGACGGTGATCAACGCAATCGCGTTGCAGGACGCCCTCGAGCGCCGCTCGATCCCGACGCGCGTGACCACCGCGATCACGATGGCCGAGGTGGCCGAGCCGTTCATCCGTCGCCGGGCGATCGGACATCTCGAGAAGAAGCGGGTGGTGATCTGCGCGGCAGGGACGGGGAACCCTTACTTCACGACCGATTCGGCCGCGGCACTCCGCGCCGCCGAGTTGAAATGCGACATCATCTTCAAGGCGACGAAGGTCGACGGAATCTATACCGCCGATCCGGAGAAAGACCCGACGGCGGAACGACTGCCGCACGTCACCTACCAGCGGGTCCTGGCGGATCGGCTCCAGGTGATGGATGCCGCAGCCATCGATCTCGCGCGTGGAAGCGCGATCCCGATCTACATCTTCTCCCTGCGCGAAAAGGGGAACATCAAACGCGCACTGCAGGGTGAGAATGTCGGTTCGCTGGTGTCGGAGTAGAGACTGCGCTTAGTGGAACGAGGAGTGAAAAACGATGCCGATCAACGATGTCATCAAAGACGTGGCGCACCGGATGGACAGCTCGATTCAGTCTCTCCACGGACACTTCAAGTCCCTGCGCACAGGCCGCGCGAACGCGGCGATGCTCGACACCGTCCATGTCGACTACTACGGAACACCGACGCCGATCTCGCAGGCCGCGAACATTAAGGTCCCGGAACCGGCTTTGATCGTGGTCGAGCCGTGGGACAAGGCGATGGTCGCTCCGATCGAGAAGGCGATCCGCACTTCGGATCTCGGATTCAACCCCGCCTCGGACGGGAAACTGATTCGCGTTCCCGTTCCCATGCTGACCGAGGAGCGTCGCAAGGAGCTCGTCAAGAAAGCCCATCAGATGGCCGAGGAATCGCGGACGGCCATTCGTCAGGTGCGCCGTGACGGAAACGACAAGCTCAAGAAGATGCTCAAGAACCACGAGCTCTCCGAAGATGACGAGAAGCGTGGACTCGATGAGATCCAGAAGCTGACCGACAAACACATCGACGAGGTCGCCTCGGTTCTGAAGACCAAGGAACAGGACATTATGGCGGTGTGACCCGGCTTGCCGGGGCAGTGTTTTGGAATTGAAAATTGAAAATTGAAAACGAGAGGCGGGGAGTGAGACGGT
>DASVLC010000120.1:0-17090 GCA_036385045.1 Thermoanaerobaculia bacterium
CCTTCGTCGTCAGGCCAGCAATCCCTATCAGCCCGCCGTCATCGATGGCGAAGTTGTACATCCCGTCGAACTCACCTTGTTGCTTCTGCTCCTCGATCCACGCCTCAGCTACACCGTCCGGGTACGGATGAGGAATCACGAGCGTGTTCAACGCGATCTCTCTGTCCCCCGCGAGACGCTGAATCGCAGGGGCATCGGTCGTCTCGAGAGGTCTCAGAACGAGTCGCGAGGTTCGAAGAATCGGGAGGTGCGGAGTCACGACCCGATTCTAAGCTCACGGTTCTTCGTCGCGCCACCACCTACCCTGACGCTCGAGGAGGAGGTCCTTCGACCATCCTGCTCTCCTCTCGACCACCCCACCGCCCGAGGGGCTTCGGCGGCTTCAAATGACACAGTGCGTGTGCACTTGTGGGTCGTCGGCAAGGGATCCCTCTCCGTCCTCCGCCCCTCACACCCGCCCACCCACCCCCGGGGCTCCGGCGGCTCGGGATGACAGGCGCGTTCTTGTCATCTTCTCAGTCGCGGCGTCACGCAGTACCTGGCTCAGGATGACCGGCCAATGGCCTAACTTACGCCCACCAGGCTGTCATCCTGAGCGTAGCGTGAGGATCTGGGTGGGTGGGCGGTGCAATGCACGTGGTTGGCACCGCCCGTCCGCCAGATCCCTCGCTACGCTCGGGATGACAGGCGGTTGTGCTTTTTTGACTTTCACCCTTTTCTTCGTACAAATCCAGAAGCAGAACGCCGCGGAGTCAATCGCCTGCTGGAACCAGTCGTCGCTTCGCCGCACGCGAACGAAGGCGATTCCGACCTGCCTTCTTCGCTGCATAGAGGGCACGATCTGCCGCCTGCACGAGGAGATCGCGCGTCACCGGCTGCGTCGCGCCTGCCAGGCCGAGACTGATGGTCAGCAGGCCGTGCGGCGACGCTTCATGGGGCAGCCCGAGGGCTTCCACTGTAAGCCGCAATCGCTCGGCGACAACGAGTGCATCCGATGGAGACGTCCGGCCGAGCACTACGGCGAACTCCTCACCGCCATAGCGTGCGAGGAGATCTGTGCGGCGAGGCAAAGCTTTCCGGAGTGCCTGCGCGACGCGCCTGAGAGCGCGGTCGCCGGCGTGATGCCCCAGCCGGTCGTTGTAGCTCTTGAAGTGATCGACATCCAGAAGCAGCAGTGAAACGGGATCGCCGCTTCGCTCCAGCCGGGCGAGAGACTGTTCGAAAAACCGTTCGAAGTGCCGTCTGTTGGCAATGCCCGTCAGTTCATCGCGGGTGGCCAGTTGCCGCAATCGCCGCGTGGAGCTCGCGAGACGCCGGTTCGCCGCTTCCAGTGCGGCAGTCGTCGCACTCAGGCGATGACTCAGGTGCGCCAGATGAATGAAGCCGCCAATCCGCTCGGCAAGTTCCAGCAGCTGCCGGCGTGCGGAAGCCGTGAATACTTTGCGCCCGCGTGCCTCCAGATTCAGTACACCGAGCACGCGTCCGTCGAATCGAAGCGGGATGAGGAACTCGGCACCTACCGCCGGATCGGCCAGTACGTAATCGGGGTCACGTCTCACATCCGGAACGAAAACCGGCTCTCCCGTGCGAAAGCAACGGCCGACCAGACCGCGGTCCAGTGACCATCGCTTGCCGACATCGTGAGACCAGAAAGAAGGACCGGACAGCGTGTCCTGCTGCAGTCCGCGATCACCGACGAGAAAGAGGCCGCAAAGCACGAGGTCGAAGTGACGGTGCAGCGAGCGGGTGACACGGTTCAGGCAGTCGAGCGGCTCGGGGGCAAGGAGAGCCTCGTCGACGAGCTGGCTCCCAAGCTGCTCGATCCAGCTGCGCCGGCGCGACGCGCCGGTAGCTGGCACCACCCCCTCTTCGGGGGTCGCGGAGTCGACGAAGTAATCTTTGCGTTTGGCCGATCTGCTCGACACGAAACCGCCCGATTGAAGCCTCTCTCCAGAGTGAAGCGGGATTATAGAGGCCATCCTCGTAACCGTCGTGTTTCGTTCAGTGTCTCAACACCTCGCGAACGCGCCTCTCGATCTCACGCTCTCCATCGACGGCGATGTCGCGATCACGTTCCGCGGCATCGACCAGCGACCGGAGTGCGCGCCATGCATCGCCACGATCGGACTGCTCGGCCATCAGTGTCGCGGCGGGCGCCGGTAGCCTTGCTTCCAACGTTACACGGATCTGGGCCGGCGTCGCTCCCTTCACGATTCTCCGGGCCTCAGCTCGTAACCTCGATTCCCTTGCAAGCCGCGGAAGCCCCACGGCAGCGGCGACTGCCAGCAATGCGATCGCGGCAAGCCATTCCCACCTGAACGTCCGCCGGAGGGGGACGCCTCCATCTGGCGCTGCCGATTTCAGAGCGCCATCGACAGCCGCGGCATGGACGAACGAGGTCCCGCATCGCAACTCCCGACGCTCCCCGCGTACCGGATCGAAGATCCGCATGGAGAGCGGCGGGATCTGCAGCGTCCCGCTGGCTTTCGGAAAGATCAGGTACCGCCATTGCCGACTCATGGTGACCGGCACATCCGTGCGTGAAACGGATACCTCACCACCTTCGATCTCGAGAGTGCCTGCGAGCTCTGCATCGAATCGCGGGACCTTCGCCGCCCGGAGGTTTCCGGTACCGGTGAGCGACACTTCTACGACCACCGGTCCTCCGCTCTGCTGCAACGGCTGTCCACACCGCATCGAGAGATCCCCGGTTGCATCCACCTCCGGTCCAGCCGGGAGAGGCTTCACATCGATCGAGATCGGAGACGACGTGAACGTGATCTCGACGAGATTCCCTTCGAAGATCGAGAAGGGGCCAGAACGAGAACCCTGCATCACTGCGGCCTCGATCGTGGTACCGCCGATGTCGTACGCTCCGCTTCGCAGCGGAAACGCGGCGATGCGCCGGACGACGATCCGCTGCATCACCCTGTCTCCGACATAAACACTCTCTGGCTTTGCGCCGCGCGTGTCGATCTCCTCCACCCAGAAGCCGGGCATCTTCGGAGTCTCGACCACCTGCCACTGCTGCACCGTCGCTGCGTTGTAGACGGCCAGCGTGATCAGCACCTGCTCGCCGACAAACGCTTCCGTTCGATCCGCTTCCGCGACGATGAAGAACAGCGGTCTATTGGCCGCCTCGAGCTGCTGCGCGATGATCGCAGGATCGTTGGACGGACTCGTCCGATCCGGCATGACCCGCACATCGACCGCCGCGAGAGTCTCCTGCTGCCCGTCGGCTGCGCGTAGTACCACCGGACCGACGCGGGCCGCGCCGGGTGCGAGTGGCCGGGCGCGGTAACGAAAGGTCTTCCGCCGGCTCACACGCCCGTTGATCCAGGCGAACTCGGACGAGACCCACGGCTCGCCCACGAGCGAAAGATTCCGCAACGGGATGTCGATGCCATCGACTTCCGCGTACGCGCCCTCTACGCTGACGGTAATCGCCAGCAGATCGTGCATCCCGATTGAACGCGACTCGACGATCAGCTCGTTCGCCCTCAGCTCGATGCAGTGACAGATCACGCCTACGAAAAGAAGGCCAAGGACGGCGCGAAGGAGGAGATTCGCCCGCGCGGTCACCATCCGACAGGCCTCTCACCTGCACGCCCTTTCATGCGTCGCAACTCCTCCTCTTCCTGCTGCAGGACGGACCGCAGCAGCGCCTCGAGGTCCACCTCGCCTTCGGGCTGCTGCTGCTTCGACTCGTCAGGAGAAGGTTGTTGCGGCTGCTCGGACTCGCCGGTATCGCCCGGATCGCCACTCTCCTGCTTGCGCTGCGCAGCCTGACTCTGTGTCAGCGCGATCTCCAGGTTCCGCTTCGCACCGGCATGCCCCGGATTCGCCTTGAGAGCCTCGACATAGTCGGGGATGGCCCGCTGCGGCTCGCGCGCCGCGAGCGCGGCATTGCCGCGATTGAAGTGTCCATCGGCGCGCAGCGAAGGATCGTTCATCGCTTCAGCCAGATGAGCGGTTCCGCTTTTCACGTCACCAGCCGCGATCTCCGCGGTCCCGAGACTGTAGGCGTTCCGAGGCGAAGGGACGGCCTTCGCTCCTTCTCGAAACGAGTCGGCGGCCGCTGCGTACTGCTGCCGCTCCCACGCCTCGATTCCACGCCGATTCGCGGCGTGCGAGTTCGTCTCACTCCACCAGGAAGGAGTCGCGAGCGCGAACAGCGCGACGAGAGCCAGGCCGCGCGTCATTCCGCACCTCGATTCAGGAATGCGCCGCTCAGAAAGAGTACGAAAGCGGCGGCGAGCGGCCACTGATAGCGGTCGAGCGGTACGCGGACGTGCGTCTCCCGCGTCGTGGCGCTGCGGGCTCCTTCGAGCGGAGCAAGCGAAGCAGCGCTAAAGGGATTCTCCAGGAACCGGCCGCCCGTCTCCGCTGCGATCTGGCGAAGAGCCGCGCTGCGGGCATAGGTCGTGACGATCTCTCCCGAATCGTTGCGGAGCGGACCTCGATTCGTCGGAATCGTGCTGCCGTCCGCACTTCCGATCATCACGGTCGAGACCTGCACCTGACGAAGCTTCGCACGCTGCACCGCTTCGGTGATCCGTGCCCCCTGGTCTTCCCCGTCGCTGATCAGAACGATGTCGACCTTCTGCGCCGGATCCGCCTCGACGAGCCTGAGGGCAGCGATCACCGCCGTCCCGAGATCGGAACCCGCCTGACCCAGCTCGCCGGGAACGAGCGTCTGTATCAGCGTCACCACCGCCTGTGTGTCGGTCGTCAACGGCGAAACGACATCCGCTCCCGCTTCAAACACGAGAAGGCCTACACGTCCCTCCTGCGCCTCGGCGAGCCGGGTCGCGAGCGCCTTCGCCGCCCCCAGACGCGAAGTCCCGACGTCGGCAGCCGCCATGCTGTTCGAGACGTCGATCACCAGAATCCGATTCGTTTCCGACGCAATGATCGGCACCAGACGGAACCCGGCGTACGGGCCGGCGAAGGCAACGAGCGCCAGGGCCAGCGAGCCGGCCACCAGCCACGGCCGCAGGAGCCTGGCCGGCACCGATATTCCCCGCAGCCGTTCAGAGACGAAGCGCCTGGCGATCTCTCGCCGAAGGCGTTCACGGCTGACGAGAAACAGCAGCACGATCGGGATTCCGGCCAGGAGCCAGAGCATCGTGATCGACCGGAAGCTCATGCCGGCACCCGCATCCAGATCGTTTCGCCGACCACGATCGCAAGCAGCAGGAGCACCAGCGCCACGCCGAGCGGATAGCGATACAACTCGTCGACCTGCTCACGGCGTGGTGCCGTCAGCCGTGACTTCTCGAGCGCGTCGATCCGACGCAGCACTTTGCTGAGCGCCTGTGCGTCGGTCGCACGGAAATACTCCGCTCCGGTCATGCCGGCGATGGCCGAGAGCGTCGGTTCGTCCAGCTCTCCGCGTATGTGCGTGTATACCGTCTCGATCTGGCCTGTGAATGGATTCTGTCGTTTCACCGGAAGCGGCACCGGCCCTTCGCTGCCTACGCCAATCGTGTAGACCTTGATTCCACTCGTCGCCGCGAGTTGGGCGGCAACGAGTGGATCGACCGGCCCGGAGTTGTTCACGCCGTCCGTGACGAGAATGATCACGCGGCTGCGGGTCTCAGAGCTCCGAAGACGATTCACCGCGGTCGCAAGCGCATGTCCGATCGCCGTGCCGTTGCCGTGCTCTCCGATCTCCGCCCGGTCGAGAATCGCTCCTGTGATCCGGCGGTCGTACGTGATCGGAACCCGCGTCGCCGCGCGGCTGCCGAATGTCACCAGTCCGATGCGGTCATCCGTCCGGCCGCGGATGAAATCGGAGATCAACTCTTTCGCCACGACGAAGCGGTTGCGCGGACGGAAGTCCTCGGCCGCCATACTTCCCGACGCATCGAGCGCAATCACGATGTCGATGCCGAAACGATCGCTCGCCGCCAGCCGGATCACCTTCTGCGGTCGCGCCAGCGCAACGACGATGAGCAGCAGAGCGAGTGTCTCGAGGACGAGCGGGAGCCAGGCGGTACGGACACGGAAGCCACGAGCGGGCGCCACGAGTGCGATCGACGAGAAGCCGAACGCTCCGGCCGCTCCACGATGCGACCGCCAGAGGATCACGAGTCGTACGGCAACGAGGAGCAGTAGAGCGAACCAGAACGGGGAAGCGAATCGGATCACGGCTCGCCCCCACCGCTCTGCTGGCCGTCAGGCTCCGGCTCCTTCGCCAGGTCGAGAGCTCGCGCTGCGAGTGAATCGAAATCGACGGGAGCAGCGCCGGATCGCGAGAACTTCTCCAGGTCTCCCTGACGGAGGATGTCCGCAACCACCCTTTCACCTTCTCCGAGCCGTGGAACGAGTTCACTCGTCGTAAGCTCGCTGCCGAACGAACTGCGCGTCACGGCCAGGTATATGCGCGTCTCGTCGGCCAGCGCGGCCCAGCGTCGAGGCAGGTCGCGCTCCGTCTTGAGGAGCATGACGGCACGGCGGAAGCGCTCGGCCGGAGGAACACTCGCCACCGGTACAGAAGTGGATTGACGGCGAAGCGCCAGCCATACCGCAGACCACGCAACCGCCGCCGCCAGAGCGGCCAAAGCGATCGCAACGAACGGCGCTCTTGGATACGGTGAAGAAAGGGGCGGAGCGAGTGGAGCGGGAGTCAGGTCGTCGTCAGGGCGGAGAACACTACGCACCGGAATGACGAGATTGCGAAAGCCGGTATCTCCTGTCCTGCCACTCAGCAGCAGAGGCACCGGCTGGAACGTCCGGATGACGGTGGTCGATTCTTCCTGCGAAACGATCTCGTACTGCTCGGACGGTTCGAGCGCTACCTCTCCTTCAAACCTCACGGTGATCAGATCGCCGACAGTTGGCGCCGGAGGGCTGAAGCTGACGGCGACGAGCGCAAGAACCGGAAGCATCATGACGGAGGACGCCTCTGTCTGCGCGCCCGCTCGCGGAAGAAGCGAAGAAGAGCGCGATCGTAGGGAACGGCCGTCGAGATTGCGAGGTGATCAACCTCGGCAGCACGAAAGCGCCTCAGCAACTGCTCGCGCCTCTGTACAGCACGCCGCTCGACGTCTCCTCGCTTCAAATCGACCAGGCGAGACTCTCCCGACTCCATATCGATGAGACGGGCGAGGCCCGCGGTCGGAAACCGCTCTTCCCGAGGATCCGAGAGCGGTATGGCAATCACGTCATGCTTGCGTCCAAGCCGATTCAACGGGCGCTCGAATCGAAGATCGAGAAAGTCGGAGAGCACGATGATCACCGCCCGCTTGACTGCGACACGCTCCAGAAATCGAATCGCGGTCTCGAGATCGGCGCTGCCGGCGACGCCGTTCATCGCGGCGTCAACAGCGGCACGAATCAGCACCTGGGCATGCGCACGGCCTCGTCTCGGCGGAATGAACGTCCGGATGCCATCCGAGAACAACAGCAATCCGATCCGATCCGAGTTCGCGACGGCCGAGAATGCGAAGATCGCCGTCAGCTCGGCCGCAATGTCGCTCTTTCTCCAGTCCACCGAGCCGAACCCCATCGAACCCGAGACGTCGACGGCGACGATGACGGTCAGGTCGCGCTCTTCGATGAACTCCTTGACGTGCGGCACGCCGCTCCGCGCCGTCACATTCCAGTCGATCGTCCGGACGTCATCCCCCGGGATGTACTCCCGCACCTGCGAGAACTCGATCCCACGCCCGTGGAATGCGGAGTGATAGTCGCCGGCAAAACCCGCTCGAATCATCCTCGCGCTGATCAGTTCGAGGTCGTGAACGCGACGGGCAACGGGTCGCTCGATCTTCGGTGGCTTTCTGCGAAACATGGCGTTCTGATTGATCGATCGTGCCTTCGGCGTCGTCGGCTCCGAACGTTTCCTAACCCGGGCGACAACGAGACATCACGGCACTGCAACCGCACTCAGGATCTGGTCGATGATCCGGTCGGGACTCATCTGTTCGGCGGCAGCCTCGTAGCTCAGAACCAGACGGTGTCGGAGCACGTCATGGGCAACCGCCTTGATGTCCTCGGGTACCACGTAATCCCTGCCGTCGATGAAAGCGAACGCTTTCGCTACATGAGCCATTGCGAGCGTCGCACGCGGCGACGCTCCGAACGCTATGAAGGGAACGAGCGACTGCAGGCGCACCTCCGCAGGAGCTCGTGTAGCGGTGACGATCTGCACGATGTAGCGCCCGATCCGCTCATCGGCATGAACGCGCGCCGCCAGATGCCCGATCTCGATCATCTGCTCCACCGACACCACACGTTGCACACTCACCGGAGCCGCCGTCGGATCGAGATACCTCGAAAGCATCTTCAGTTCTTCGTCCGCGGTCGGGTAGTCGACCTTCACCTTCATCACGAACCGGTCGACCTGAGCCTCGGGAAGGGCGTACGTTCCCTCGTGCTCGATCGGATTCTGCGTCGCGATGACGACGAACGGTTCGGGAAGCGGATAGGTCGAGTCGCCGATCGTCACCTGCCGCTCCTGCATCGCCTCGAGCAGCGCGCTCTGAACCTTCGCCGGTGCACGATTGATCTCATCGGCCAGAACCAGATTCGCGAAAACGGGTCCCAGTCGCGGGTTGAACGTCCGCCCCGCCGGATCGAAGATCTGCGTTCCGGTGATGTCGGCCGGCAGCAGATCGGGGGTGAACTGGATCCGCTTGAACGTCCCGGCCATCGCCGCGGCCAGCGTCTTCACCAACAGCGTTTTCGCCAGACCCGGCAATCCCTCGACCAGCACGTGACCACGGATCAGAATTGCGATCAGCAATCGATCGACGATGAACTGCTGTCCGATGACCACACGCCCGACTTCCGTACGAAGCCGTGCGATCGACTCATGAGCTCGCTCTGTTATTTCAGTCATGTCTCGATGCAAGTGTAATGGAGGCAGGGCCGAGGGTTGAGGGCCGAGGGTTGAGGGCCGAGGGTTGAGGGCCGAAGGGAGGGGCAGGGCTGCGCCGGAGGCGCTGTTGCCGGTAGCCAGGGGTTGCGCGCTTGCGCGCTACCCCTGGAAAATCATGATACCGAGATCGTGCCCCGGCAGGGGCACTTGCGTGGACCGAAACGCCTGGCATGTGCCCCTTGCCGGGGCACGACGTCTCTGCCCGATGAAGTCCAGGGGTAGGCGCTGCCGCACCGACCCCTGGCTACCGGCCGCAGCGCCTACCGGCGCAGTCATCGGGGTTCCTCAGGGTTCCTGGCCCTGCCCTATCCAGCTCATCCTTCGGCCCTGCTCCCTCGGCCCTCGGCCCTCCCCGGACCCTGCTTGCTACACTCCCGCCATGACGAGGCCAAAGAAAAAGTGGGGGCAGAACTTTCTCAGGAATCGTGGTGCGGTCGAGAAGATCGTCGCTGCGCTGGAGCCCGAGCCGGGTGAAGTGCTGCTCGAGATCGGCCCGGGAGAGGGAGTACTGACGGGCAAACTCCTCGCACTGGAAAATCGTCTCGTCGCGATTGAGATCGATCCCGAACTGGTTGCCCGCCTCGAGCGACAGTTCGGCGAGAGGCTGGAGATTCTCAATGCCGACGCCGTCGATGCGCCACTGCCCGTCGGCCCCTTTCGTGCGGTCGGAAACCTTCCCTACAACGTCGCGACTCCGATCCTGCGCCGTGTGATCGCGGAGCCGAATTGCCGGCGTGCTGTCTTCATGTTTCAAAAAGAAGTCGCAGACCGGGTGATCGCGAAACCGGGAACCGAGGCATACGGATACCTGACGCTCTATGTGAGGGCATTCGCTTCGGCGCGCATCCTGATGACGCTGGAGCCTCGTTCGTTTCACCCACCGCCGAAGGTGCGGAGCGCGGTCGTCGTTCTTGATCCGCATGATCCGGGTCTGCAGCGACCACGTGCGGAGGTGCTGGAACTTGTCAGCGCATCCTTCAGGATGCGCAGGAAGAAACTGGTCAACAACTTGACGGACTGGCAAGAGCTCACACGCGAGCAGGTCTTGCAGGCGATGCAGAAGGGAGGGATCGATCTGGACGCACGAGCAGAGACGCTCGGTCTCGCCGACTTCGACGCTCTCGCCGCGGCCCTCGCCGGCTGATCAGCGCGCCTCCGTGTCACCCGGTTCGTAACGCCATTCGGTCTGATACTTCGCTCCCTCGGCAAACTGGGGATCGACGTACTCTTCGAAAGCGATCTCGCGGTCAAGGACTCCCGTCTCGCGCATCAGGCTCGTGATCAGATCGAAATCGTCCCGCAGAGGAGTCAGCGGCTGATAGAGAACCCGGTCATCGGGATTCGTCAGCGCCCACTTCAACAACCGCTGGTCCTGTCGAAAGTACGAACGTCCGACGAACTCGGCCGCATGCTCGCGCCGCTCTTTCCGCTTCGGCGGGTTGTCGAGCCAGAGACCCGATCGCGCAATCCCGTCGACCAGTACCTGCACCGCCTCGGGCTTGCTGTCGATCACATCCTGCCGGACCACGACGACGCACGAGATGTAGTCGGGCCAGTACTCCTTCGCGTGGAACAGCACGCGGCCGTATCCGTCCATCTCAGCCTGGGAGGGGAATGGCTCCCCTACCGAGAATGCGTCGATCGCACCGGCATGTAGCGCTCCAGGCATGTCGGGAGGTGCCATCTCCACGAGACGGAAGTCGCTGGCATTCATCCCGTGAACCTTCATCGCGCGAAACAGAATCAGCCGCTCATCAGAATAGCGGCTCGGAATGGCAATAGTCTTCCCCTTCAGGTCGGCGAACGAGGTCACCGGACCGTCTTTCTGCACCACCACCGCACTGCCGTAGCGGTGGCCCAGGTACACGATCTTCACCGGAACGCCCTGAGCACGCAGGGCGATGGCCATCGGTGCGACCATGAACGCCGCCTGCATCTGGTTCGACAGCAGCGCTTCCTTGATCTCGGGAAATCCCTGGAAAAGCCGCGGAATGAAGAGATGCCCCGCAAGGGAGCGGGCGGAGATGTAGTCAGTCACCGGGCACGCAAGGTGTCACGTGACGGGGATGTAGGCGACGTTGAGCTTACGCTCGCTCTCCGGAAGGCGTTCGTTGAGCAGCACCTTCCAGTCGACATTCGTCGCCAGATGCGCTGCCGTGATCAGAGCGATCCACGCGGATACGGCGATGACGATCTTTTTCAAATTCGACTCCTTGTCCAAGTCGCTGTTTTGTCTTGCGTTCGAGATTGTCACTCAGATTCTGAATTCTCCGTGGGGCGTGTTCCTCGGAGTTCCTCGGAGTTCCTCGAAGTTCGTAGCGCAGGCGTCCTCGCCTGCCGTACCGCGGACGTCCTCGTCCGCCGGGGGGCGTCTCGCCCCCCGCGCCAAGATCCGAGCCATGCTACGTCCCGCCCCTGAACGCCCACCGCACGAACTGCAGCCGCTCCGCCCGGCGAAGCAGCGTATCGAGCAGGAGTCCGATGACCCCGATCAACAGCATTCCACCCACGACCAGGTCATAACGTTTACCCGCGTTGCGGGCGTCGATGATCAGGTAACCCAACCCCGAGTCAACGGCGATCATCTCGGCTGCGACGAGCACGAGCCAGGCGACGCCGAACGCGATCCGGAGTCCGGTCAGGATTCCCGGCAGCACGGCTGGTAACACGACTCGGCCAATCAATGCGGCAGGTCCTAGTCCGAAATTGCGGCCGGCCTGAATGTAGACGACGGGGACGTTGCGCACTCCGTTCATCGTCGACAGCAACACTGGAAAGAGCGCGGCGAGAAAGATCAGAAAGATCGGCGCCAGGTCGCTCACGCCGAACCAGATCACCGCGAGCGGCATCCAGGCCAGAGGCGAGATCGGTCGCAGCATCTGAATCAGCGGGTTGAGCGCCCGTGCGAGAAAGCGCGATCGGCCCAGGGCCAGACCGACAGGCACGGCAATCAGCACGGCCGCCACGTAACCAACTGTGACGCGGTACAGAGAATCGCCGATGTACGACCAGAGCAGCCCCTTCCCCGCCAGTTGTACGACTCCTCTCGCGACCTCCGCCGGTGACGGAAATACCGTCGCTTTCGTCACCACGATCGCGAGCTGCCAGAGCGCCAGCATCACGACAGCTGCAAACAGCGGCAGGGCGACGACGTGACCTTTTTCCCGAGGCGTCATGTCAGACCTGGTGTGCTAGCCCGATCTCGCCGAAGATCTCGTCGCGCAGGGCGATGTAGCGCGAATCCGAGAGATCGCGGGGGTGCGGGATGTCGATCTCGACGATCCTCCGGATCCTGCCGGGCCGCGCGCTCAGCACGACGACCCGATCGGCGATCTGCACCGACTCGTCGATGTCGTGCGTCACGAAGAGAATCGTTTTCCGCTCTGCTTCCCATATCCGGAGAAGCTCCCGGCGCATCTGCAGCCGCGTGATCGAGTCGAGCGCACCGAACGGCTCGTCGAGATAGAGAACGTCAGGATCGACCGCCAGCGCCCGCGCCACTTCGAGCCGCTGCTTCATCCCTCCCGACAGCTCTCGCGGATAAGCCTTCTCGAAGCCGGAGAGTCCGACGAGCTGGATGTAGTACTCGATCCTCTCGCGGCGCTCCTCTGCCGGACGTCCTGCCAGACCGAACCCTACATTTCCCTCGACCGTCAGCCATGGGAAGACGCCGCGCTCTTGAAACACGAAGATACGCCGCGGATCGGGACCGGTGACCGGCTCCCCGTCGATCGTGACTTCGCCTTCGGACGGCGCAACGAATCCTCCGACGATATTCAGCATCGTCGACTTGCCACAGCCCGAAGGGCCCAGCAGGCAGACAAGCTCACCCTCGTTGACGTCGAGGTTGATCGAGTCGAGGACCTTCATCGTCCCGTAGCTCATTCCGATGTCGCGGAAGCGGACCTTCATTCGCCGTACCCCCACGCGACCGACGGTAGCGCTTCCAGCCTTCGCATCAGCAGGTCCAGTACGACGCCGATCACGCCGATCAGGAGCATCCCGGCGACCACGAGGTCGTATCGGCTGCCGGCATTCCGCGCATCGATGATCAGGAATCCGAGCCCCGAGCTCACCGCAATCATTTCGGCGGCGACGACGACCAGCCACGCGATGCCGAGGGTGATTCGCATCCCGACGATGAGCTGAGGCAGGATCGCAGGGAAGACGACTGCCCGCACGAGCTCCCTCTGGCCGAGACCGAAGTTCCTGCCGGCCGAGAGATGGACCGCGTCGATGTTGTGAACGGCGCTGATGGTCGTCATCGTCAGCGGCAACAGCGAGGCGAGAAAAATCAGGAACATCGCCGCCAGATCGCCGACTCCGAACCAGAGGATGGCGATCGGAATCCATGCAAGCGGCGAGATCGGCCGTAAGAGCTGCAGGATCGGGTTGAGCGCCTGCTCACCGCGATGCCAGAGGCCAAGAACGAGCCCGAGAGGGACCGCAACGAGAAGAGCCGCGAGATAGCCCCAGGTGACGCGGAAGAGCGAGGCAACCACGTACCGGAACAGCAGCCCTTTTTCCGCCAGCTCTCCGATGGCCAGCACAGCGGCGCCGGGACTCGGGATCAGCGTTCCTGGTGAAGCGCTGACGGCGACCTGCCACAGCAGAACGAACAGAAAAATCCCGCTTAGAGGAACCAGGCGCCGCACGGTGCGGCGGAGGGTAGCATGCCGAAGGGGGGAGCTTCAGGGATTGACCTTCACGCGAGAGCGGAAATAATCTGCCGCTGTCCAGCATTTGATATGAAACAGAAGTAGACGAAATCTAATTTTCGACCATGCTCGACACCTCCTCATCTCTCCGCGAGCGCGGAATCCAACCCTCGGCGCAACGCGTCGCGGTCGCCGAGTACGTCCTGACTACCGCCGATCACCCATCCGCCGACATCGTCTGGAAGCGCGTGCGGGAACGGTTCCCCTGGATCTCGCGAGCAACCGTCTACAACACCCTGAAACTCTTCGTCGAGAAAGGGCTTCTGAACCGGCTGACGATCGCTGAAGACTGCGTCGTGTTCGACCCTGTCGTAGAAATGCATCATCACTTCATCGATGAAGCGACCGGCGCGATCCACGACGTGCCGTGGGATAGAGTCAAGGTCGACAACATCGACTCTCTCGAGCAGTACGAGGTCAGCGACTACCAGGTAGTCATGCGTGGACGCCTCAAGACAGACCCCATCGATCCGAATGAAACGACTTCACAGAAGCCCTGACTCAGGGCGAATACCACAAAGGAGAAATAGTACATATGTTGACAGTTGGCGATAAGTTTCCCGAATTCACCCTGCAGGCGAACGTGAGCCGTGAAAAGGGGAAGGAATTCAAGCAGATCTCGAACAAGGACTTCGAAGGCAAGTGGCTGGTCTTCTATGCCTACCCGAAAGACTTCACTTTCGTCTGCCCGACCGAGATCGTCGAGTTCGGCAAGATGACCCAGGACTTCGCGGACCGCGACGCCGTACTCCTCGGCGGTTCGACCGACAACGAATTCTCACACCTTGCGTGGCGGAACAACCACGCTGACCTGGCAGACCTCCCGACTCCCCTCGTGCACATCACTCCGAAACTCGCCAGCGAGCTCGGAATCATCCACAACGATGGCGGCGTGGCGCTTCGCGTGACGTTCGTGGTCGATCCGGACGGCGTCATTCGTTCGGTCAGCGCGTATGACCTCTCGGTGGGCCGGAACGTCGGAGAGGTTCTCCGTACGCTGGACGCCCTTCAGACTGACGAGCTCTGCCCCTGCAACTGGAAGCAGGGTGAAGACACCATCCGGGTCGCTTAGCGATGAGCGCCGTCGAAGAGCTCCGCGCGGCGATCCCCGAGCCCGCGCGGGACATCAAGCTGAACCTGCAGTCGGTTCTGCAACCGGGAGCTCTCACGCCGGCGCAGCGTTGGGGGGTGGCGATTGCTTCGGCAGTCGCCGCCCGTAACCCGCGTCTGCGCGATGCAATCATCCATGACGCCCGCGCCGAAGTCGGCGTCGAGGTAATCGACGACGCCCTCGCGTCGGCGGCACTCATGGCGATGAACAACATCTACTACCGGTTTCGCCATCTGAGTGGAAAGCCATCGTATTCACAGATGCCAGCCCGCCTCCGGATGCAGAGGATCGCGAAGCCGGCGAGCAACAAACTCGACTTCGAGCTCTTCTGCCTCGCGGTCAGCGCCATCAACTCGTGCGAGGCCTGCATCCGCTCCCACGAGGAAGTCGTTACCAACGGTGGAATCACCGAAGAGCAGGTTCACGAGGCGGTGCGGATCGCGGCGACCATCAATGCGGCGGCGCTCGCCCTCGAACTTCCGGTCATCGCCCTGGAGTCTTGAGTGGTGCGCCCGCGCTGAGTTGAGCGCGGGCGCCTCGAGTTTGGAGCCAAGCCAAGGGCGTCGCGCGGCTCGCGCGATCGCGATGAACCTGCCTGTTTGCGTGTCGGAGCGCCGCGGAGCGGCAGCCGGATGGTAGCCGGGGGTGCGAAGCGGAGCGGAGCACCCCCGGTCCCCGCGCCCCTGTCAGTGTGCCGCGTAGCGGTACCGGACAAGACACATGCATTGCCGCGTACACGATCGTGGTCCGGTGACGCTACGGTGCACACTGAGCTCCCTACGTGGACCGGGGGTCTGAGCGCGTTCGCGCTCAGACCCCCGGCTACCATCCGAAGCCGCAACGCGGCTCAAATCCGGTACGCGCTTTGAAGACTCTGCTTCGCCAGGAGCAGACAACATGCGCAAAACAATCCTCGCCCTTTCGATGGTCCTGCTTGCGGCGTGCAGCACGAACCCGGCGACCGGCCAGCGGAACTTCAATATCGTCTCCGAGTCGCAGGAGATCGCGATCGGACAGCAGTCGCATCCCGAGATCCTCCGCCAGTTCGGCGTTTACCGCGAGAAACCGGAGCTGACACAGCTCGTCGACCGGATCGGAAAGCAGATCGCTGCGGAGTCCGAACGGCCGAATCTCCCCTGGACGTTCACCGTGCTCGACACTCCGATGGTCAATGCCATGGCGGTTCCTGGCGGCTTCATCTACATCACTCGCGGGATGCTCGAGCGGATCAATTCCGAAGACGAGCTCGCCGGCGTGCTTGGACATGAGATCGCTCACGTCACCGCCCGACACTCCGCCCAGCAGATCTCGCGAGCTCAGCTCGCCCAGGTCGGGATGGTTCTGGGAGCGGTGATCGCAGGCCCGGAGGCGATGCAACAGTACGGGCAGCTCGCCGAGCTGGGCGTCGGACTCCTGTTTCAGCGCTACTCGCGGCAGCACGAGACGCAGGCCGACCTCCTCGGTACCGGATATATGGCGCAAGCTCGATTCAACCCGGTCGGCGCGGAGCGGATGCTGATGACCCTGCAGCGTCTCAATAAGAATCCGGCTACCGGGATCGACCAGTATTTCCTGTCGCATCCGGATCCCGCCAAACGGGTCGCCGATGTGCGGCAAAAAGTTGCTGAGCTCGGCGGTATGACTTCAACGGGCGGATTTCCCCCGATCAATCGCGACTCTTTCGTCCGACTGCTCGACGGTGGGATCACTGGAAACAGCACGCAGAACATCGTGATCAAGGATGGCGTCGTCTACGACCGAGGTCACGGCCTCGTCGTGCGCGCGCCTGCCGGCTGGACCGCCACTACAGCGCCGGGCGTCCTCTTCGCGATGCAACCGTCCGGTGGCAGAGACCCGAGCTATTTTGTCGTTCAGGAGGTCGACTCCAGAAATCTCAGCGGCCGTAATGCGCAGGATGCCATTCGCGCGCGCGTTCAGCAGATGGGACTGACGTTCGTCGGAGAACGGAACGCCCAGACCGGCAGCGGCGAACGATTCGCGATCGACGTATGGCAGGGCCAGACCCAGGCCGGTCGAGTCGGGGTAGAGACCACCCAGTTCGTCCATGGCGATCACGTTGCCGTACTGATGTTCGTATCACCGTCGATCAACTCCCGGAACAGTCCGATGGCGTCCGTGCTGCAGCAGATGCAGAACAACCCGTCTCTCGCCCGCTCGGTCCAGGCACCGCGGATGAGGATCGGAACGGTACGCCGGGATGAGTCGTGGCAGGATCTCGCACGGCGTGCCACCGGAAACCCATCTCACGCAGAGATCGTCGCCAACATGAACGGTTTCGACCTGACCACTGCACCAGCGGTGGGCATGATGGTGAAACTGCCTGAGGATGTCGTGATCGAGCGGTAGTCGCGAT
>DASVLC010000121.1:0-20912 GCA_036385045.1 Thermoanaerobaculia bacterium
ACACCGTCTGCAACGCCATCCTCAAACCGTTCGACCTCGATCGCTTCATCGAGATCATCGGCGACTGCCTGCACCGCAACCACGAAGTGCGGACGGGAGCACCCGGCCAGCCGGCGTGAGGTAAACGAGTGCGTCCTGAGCAACCCGGCTCGGCGCGGTCACGCCGTCGTCCACAAGTCTCACCGCGTCGTGTTCAGCGTGGAAGGAGAGTCCGTGCACATACTCATAGTGCGCAGGTTCAAGCAGTTGCTCGACAGCCATGAGGTCATCGAGGGAATAGCGCCATCCCCCTCACCTACCTGAGGCATACTTCGCAAGGTAAAGCTACAGGGATGAACGGCTGCCAGTATGCGTTAGACGGAGGAACAACAGACCCTTCGGATGTGTTTGACCAACCCGCGCGGAAGGTAGATAATCCGTGATCATCCCCAGCCCGTCCTGCGGGGCGGCTGGCCACCTTCGGGCTGCGGTCCGGAGGTTTTTTTTTGCCATGAATCGAACGACGTTCATCGTCGATGGCTTCAACCTGTATCACTCCGTTTGTGACGCCAGTCGTGCGCTCGGGCTGGCTGGAGCGGGCGTCAAGTGGTTGAATTTGCGAAAGTTGTGCGAATCCTATCTGTCCCTGATTGGGGGCCCGGCGCAGCTCGAGCGAATCTACTACTTCTCGGCACTTGCCACTCATCTGGAGTCCGCGAAGCCGGACTTGACACTCCGTCACCGGGCGTATCTCGCGATGGGTTCGGCCAACGCAAGGTTTGTTGCCCAGCGCCAACGGACTGTCTGGATGAAGCGCGCCGCGTGAGCTTCTAGTGCGTTATCCTGCGCATTCGGTCAACACCGGTGAGCTGGTCCGATTGACAGCTGAGATCAGCCAGTTTTCGCCGGAGTCGGAACGGGTTGACAGCTGAATGCTTGAAGTTCTTCTGCACTTCGTCTTCGAGGTTCTGTTTCAGATCATCGGAGAGTTGCTCGTTGGTGGTGTTCAACACCTTCGCGGACGGGTACCTCGCCTTTCACGCGGCGTAGCCGGGGTGTTCTACTTTCTGGGAGGCCTGGCCGCTGGCGGGCTTAGTCTCTTTATCATTCCTCATCACCTCATAGAGTCCAAAGATCTCAGGCTCGCGTACCTGTTCGGCTCTCCGCTTCTGGTCGGCGGGGTGATGGAAATCGTGGGATGGATCAGAACGGGCAGAGGATTGGATCGCGTTCGGATGGAGTACTTCGGCTTCGCTGCCCTGCTTGCATTTGGCTTCGCCCTGGTCAGGTATACGTTTGCCGCCTGAGCGTATTGGGTGCCTGCCGGCATGGGACTCGTTACCTCCTGCGTCCCCTCGCGAAGTCCGCACGCGCCGGCCGGGTGCGTTACTTCTACGTGCTGGAGGACACGTTTCCGAGCGGGGAGCGCCCTTCCAACTCGTGATACACCTCTGAACCGATGAGAAGACTGATTGCGATCCTGGCCTGCGTCACCTTCTGTTCTGTGCTCACCGAGGCCGAGCCGCCGAACGACCGAGTAACGGAGGAGAAGATCGTTGGCTTCTGGCGCATCGCATATGAACCTTCGGAGGCCGGGCGAAAGAAAGTGTATGAGCCATCGGAGGGTTACCTCCTGTTGATGCCGAACGGAACGTTCTTCGAGATCCGTGAGGATTGCTGCGACGGACCGGTTGTCATGCCTGCCCCACGCACGTACCGCATCGAACGTGACTCTGTAGTTCTGAGCCTTCTGCGGAACGACGGCACCGAATACGATGCACGATTGCAGTATCGAGGGCTCGCGGTCGTGGCCTTTCGTGAGGGTGGCGCGGGCTTTCGGACAAAGAAATCGCACGTTCTGGCAGTTAACCCTTCGTCGCTCAACTACTGCTGGGCGAAGGTGTATCCGTAGTCAGTGCGCCTGCTGATTACGCGCGCGGCTGTCGCGGACAGCCGCGGTCCAGGCGCGGCGGCTAAGTGGCGCACCACGCGTCAGGGCGGCTGCGCGGCCCCTCACCCGGCCTTCGGCCACCCTCTCCCCGCGCGCGGGGAGAGGGGCAATGAACCTACCTGTTCGGCGGGACCGGCCGGATTGAGGAGCGACAACCCTCGTTTTCGTCCGAACGGGAGCCTCAGGGTTCGCCGAAAAAAGGGTGGCGCACGGCGGGAGACGCCTGGCGAGACGCCCGCGTTGCGGGCGGGGACGCCCGCGCTTACGGACGGCATCGACGATCGTCTCGCCGCTCGCCTGCCCTCACGAGCTCCTTCTGCCCAGTTTCCATTCGATCTGACGCAGCATGCCAAGGATGATCTTGGTCTCGCGTTCGTCGAGGTCGGCGCGGGCGACCATGGCTCGGATGTCGTCGTAGATCCGGCGGGCGTTGTTTTCGTGGAGAAAGCCGACATGTCGCAAGAGGTCGTAAGCCCGCTGGTGCATCCGTTCAACCAGGTCGGCGTCGGCGAGCTCGCGGCTGATTGAGGCAGGGGTGACGGCCGAGAGCTCGTAACAGAAGACACCGACGGATTGTGCGAGGTTCATCGTCGGGAACTGGTCGTTGGTCGGAATGGCGGCGGTGTACTGGCAGAGGACCAGTTCCTCGCGGGTCAGGCCGCTGTTCTCGCGACCGAACACCAAGGCCATGCTCTGGTCAGGACCTAACTCGCGGAATCTTTCCGCGAGCGTCCGCGACGTGAATGAGACCGGCGTCGTCCGGCCGCGCATCGAGGTGGTTGCTATCGTCAGCTGTACGCTGCCTAACGCCTCGATCAGCGTGGGAGCAAAGTGTGCCTCTGCGAGCAGATCGTCGGCGCCGCTCGCCCACCAGCCGGCGACCGGAAGGAGTTCCGGATGTGTGCCGACGATCCAGAGGTCGTCGAAGCCGAAGTTCTTCATCGCACGCGCCACCGCACCGACGTTGCCGGCTTCCTGCGGTTCGACGAGGATGATCTTCAGTCTGGCCATTCGGGGTTGTCACTCGCTGGTTGCCGGATTGTCAGACGGTCCGGATCGCATCGAGCAATGCTTCCAACTCCTCTTCTCCTGTCCGCGGATTCATGACCGTCACGCGGAAGACCCGCTCACCTCTGAGGATCGTGGTGGTGATCCAGGCGCGGCCGCTGCGGATGAGGCGTTCGCGCGTATCGGCCGTCTGCTCGTTGTCGAGTCCCTGGCCGCGGAAGCAGAGAATGTTGAGTTCCGGATCGTGTAACGGCTCAAAGTCCTCGGCGGCCAGAAGGCGCTCGTACAACGCCCGCGTCACGAGGGTCACCCGTTCGAGCCTTTCGATGATCGGAGCAATCCCCTGCGAGCGCAGAACGAGCCACAGCTTGACGGCATCGGCCCGCTTCGAACACTGGATCGTCATCTGCCCGATGTTCTCGCTGCCGGCATGGAAGAGATACGGCGCATCGGCTTCGAAGGCGCGCCTCAGCCAGACGCCGTCGCGCACGAGGATCGTGCCGAGGGAGAGAGGCATCCACATCATCTTGTGCGGATCCCATGAGAAGGAATCTGCGCGATCGAGGCCGCGCACGAGGTGCGAGAGACGCTCACTGAGGAGCACTGAGGCGCCGTGAGCGGCGTCGACGTGAAGCCAGGTGCGGTAGCGGTCTCGGAGAAGGGCGATCTCGTCGAGACGATCGAACGCCCCGGTCGCGGTCGAGCCGGAGGTCGCGACGATGGCGAGGACGGCCGCATCATCCCGCGCCTCGACGGCGGCCAGCACCTCTTCGAGAACGCCGACGTCCATCCGGAAGGCATCGTCGGTCGGCACCTTCAGTACGTCCGCCGCCGGAATGCCGAGAATTGCCGCGGCACGTGCGATCGAATAGTGCGCGTCGGACGAAGTGACGACGACCGGCCGCTTGCCGATCACCGCGGCGTCGGCATTCCAGCGCGCCCGCGCGGCGAGGAGCGCGGTGAGGTTTGCTGCCGAGCCTCCCGAGACCGCCGTTCCTTCGGCGGTTTCCGGATAGCCGGCGAGGGACGCCAGCCAGCGGATGATCTCCTTCTCGATCATCGTCGCGATCGGGCTCATCTCCCACACCGCCGTCGACTGGTTGAGGAACGAGATCAGGAGATCGGCCGTAGCAGCATCGAGCAGCGGCGGACAGACCTGATGGCCGATGTACGAAGGGTGGTGAAGCTGGATCGACGAGGCAGCGACCATGCGTGCGAGATCGAGCGGCGCGGTGCGCGCGCCGTCGATCCGCACCATCTCGCGGAGTTCGTCGGCCGGTTTCCAGTCGACGACCGGAACATCCGCGACGCTCTCCACGTGATCGAAGAGCAGGTCTACCAGGTCGTGGGCGAAGCGTCGGGAATCGGAAGACGTCATCTCGACGGCGATTCTATGGGAGGCTGCGTCTCGAATCTCGAAGAATCAGGACGACTCATCGAGCGGCGTGATCGGGTTGTAGATATCGATCAACGCCGCCCATGCCTGCAGGTAGCGCTCCCGCCTCACACGAAAAACTCTCTCGTACGACGTCGCGCGCGGCGCATCCCCCTCGGCGACGTAGACCCAGCCCGCCTCCTGGAAGATCAGGATGCACCACGCCTCGTCTTCGTCGACAAACGGCTCGGCCCGCGTCCCCAGCGGCACGTCCGAGGGGACGAAATGCCGCAGGTCGCGATCCGCGTGCTCCCAGGCGGGGAAGCCTGCGAGACGACCGAGCGTCGGGCTGACGAACTCGATGAGACCCGAAGCATCGTCGGTGTCGCGGATCGTAACGGCGAAGTCCTCGACGACGGGACAGCTGTCGAGGCGGTCGAGGGTTGCGGTTGCTTCCGGCATGACGATCAGTCGGTGTTCTCGATCCTGTAGTTCGGCGCTTCCTTCGTGATCAGGACGTCGTGTGCGTGGGATTCGCGCAGCCCGGCCGAGGTGATCCGAACGAACTGAGCCTTCGTGCGCAGATCCTCGATGTCCTTCGAACCCGAAAGGCCCATCCCTGACCGCAGACCTCCGACCATCTGCGGAACCATCGCGCTGATCGAGCCCTTGTACGGGACCTTCCCCTCGATCCCTTCCGGGACGAGCTTGGTTACTTCGTCGGTCGCTTCCTGGAAGTAGCGATCCTTCGAGCCGGCCTGCATCGCGCCGATCGAACCCATGCCGCGATACGCCTTGAAGGTCCGACCCTGATAGAGGATCGTCTCGCCAGGTGCCTCATCAGTACCGGCAAACAGCGAGCCGATCATCACCGAGTGAGCTCCAGCGGCGAGCGCCTTCGTGATGTCGCCGGAGAACTTGATGCCCCCGTCGCTGATCACCGGGACGTCGAATTTCTCGGCCGCCCTGACGCACTCGAGGATCGCCGTGATCTGCGGCACGCCTGCGCCCGCAACGACCCTCGTGGTGCAGATCGATCCGGGGCCGATGCCGGCTTTGACGGCGTCGACGCCGAGCTCGCAAAGATCCATGGCCCCCTCGTACGTAGCGACGTTGCCGGCGATGAGAGGCGTATTCGGAAAAAGCTTCTTGAACTGGCGGATCGTGTCGAGCACGCCGGTCGAGTGGGCGTGAGACGAGTCGAGGACGATGACATCGACTTTGGCGTCGATCAGAGCACGTGCCCTTTCCAACCCGTCCTTGCCCGCGCCGATCGCAGCCGCGACGCGGAGTCGCCCGAGCGGATCCTTGGCCGCGAGAGGATAACGGCGAGCCTTCTGAATGTCCTTGACCGTGATCAGCCCTTTGAGGTCGCCGTTCTGATCGACGACGAGAAGCTTTTCGATCCGATGCTGGTGGAGAACCTCGCGCGCCTGCTCGAGCGTCGTGCCGACCGGCACGGTAACCAGGTCATCCTTGGTCATCCGCTCAGAGATCGGGAGATCGAAGCGGGTCTCGAACCGGAGATCCCGGTTCGTCAGGATTCCGACCAGTTTGCCGTTCGCATCGGTGACCGGCACGCCCGAGATCTTGTACTTCTCCATCACCTGCAAAGCTTCGGAGATCGACTGCCAGGGTCGCATCGTGACCGGGTCGACGATCATCCCAGCCTCCGAGCGCTTCACCTTGTCGACCTCTTCCGCCTGCCGCTCGACCGACATGTTCTTGTGGATGACTCCAAGCCCACCGTGCTGCGCCATCGCGATTGCGAGACGCGCTTCGGTGACGGTATCCATCGCCGCGGAGATGATGGGAATGTTGAGCCGGATGTCGCGAGTGAGGCGGGTGGAGACATCGACGAAGTTGGGATGCATGTCCGACCTTGCCGGCTTCAGCAGAACGTCGTCGAAGGTAAGGGCGAGCGGAATCGGGTCGGCAAAACGTGCCGAGGAGAGAGGCTCGGCGCTCTCGACCTCGCGGAATTCAACCCGTCCGATCGTGGGAATGTCTTTCAGTATGCGCTCGTCGCTCATCTGGCCTCCGGAAGAGTGAGTATAGAACGGGCACGGTTGCACCAGAATTGCAGGCACTTTTTGAAGTGATGATGATCCACTTCACGGTCGAGGAACGCCATCTCGCCGACAGTGAGGGGCGCCCGGTCGTCCAGCCCGATGCCGTGACCTTCCACTCATTCGCCGCCGAGAGCGTCGACGAAGCTGTCCGGCTGTACATCCGGCGGGACGAAGCCGAAGTCATCGGCAATGTGCTCAAGTTCCCCGGCTTCCAGGCAGTCGCGACGGTGCGAAAACCGGGCGGCGTTTATACGCTGCAGTTCACGCCGGCGAGCCATGGGTGAGAGGCGGAATTGAAAATTGAAAATTGAAAATTGAAAATGAAAACCGGAACGGCAGGGGCAAGCCCCAAACCTCTCCCGTCAGCTGCGCGTGCTGACCCTGTGGCGCAGCCCCCACCATCCCCCCCGCTAGCGAGGAGAGGGGCGACAAGAGTCGTTTTCGTCGACGGGGAGGCGAAGTGACCGAAGGCCGATAAGGGGTCCAACGGTCGTCCTGCAATTCTCAATTTTCAATTTCTTCTCGCCCCTCCCACCCCTTCGCATCTTGTTTCTTCATTTTCAATTTTCAATTTTCAATTTTCAATTTCTTCAGCTCAGCCGCTCCTGATGATCTCGCGCAACAACTCGTCCTGCAGTTGGTAGACGCCGAACACGCCGACCTGGAAGCGGTTGAAGAGGAACGAGAAGGCGTAGACCTTGCCACTCTGGGCGTGCACGTAACCGGAGAGACCGATGACTCCTGAGATGTAGCCGGTTTTTGCGTACACCTGACGTGCATAGGGTGGCTGTTTCAGACGGTTGCCGAAGCGGGAGTCGGGGTCGCCTGTATAGGGAAGCGAGCTGACGAACTCCTCGCGCCAGGGGCTGTTCCACATATAGCGGAGCACGGTGATGAAGGCTCGCGCCGACGCCTTGTTGTCGCGCGACATCCCCGAGCCGTCGGCGGGGACGAACTCATTCGCCGGAACTCCCACCTTCTCCGTCAGCCACGCCTGGACCTCTGCGTTGCCGGTCTCCCAGGTTCCCAGCCCGCGACGCTCCGCGCCGAGCATTTTCAGGACCTGCTCCGCGTAGTGGTTCTGACTCTTCTTGTTGATTACGTAAATGAGAATGCTGAGTGGAGTCGTGTGCCGGCTGACCTGCCGCCATTCTCCACCCTCCTCCCGCGGGACGAGGGAAATCTTGCCCATCACCCGAACGCCTCCCCGTGCGAAGGTCTCGTTCGTCACGGCAGCGAAGTAATGGACCGGGTTCTCGATCGTGACGAAGACCTCGGTAGCACCGGTACGGGCCGGAACACCTCCACGTACGATGACCGTATTCGTCCCGAGCCGTCGCGTGATGAACGGCATCCCTTTTCCGGTCACGCAACTGTTCTCGACCTGCATGTAGGCAGTCGGAGGCTCGAGCTGAACCACGCATGGCTTTCCAGGAGCGGAAGGGAGCACGCGGACCTGAACGCAGCCTTCCTGCAGCGAAAAAGCGGCGATCGGCGCTTCATACCAGTTCACGAGCTGATCTTTTGGCCACGTCGGATGGATGTAGTCGGTGTCGAAGTATCCATGCTCGAGGATGAGATCACCGGAGACCGTTTTGATCCCCGCACGCCTCAGATCGGCAGCCCATTGCTGCATCACGGCCGTCGATGCGCCGTCATGAAAGCGGCCTCCGATGGTCGGGTCGCCTCGGCCGACGATCTTGATGTCACCGTTCAGAGTGCCTGTGGCATCGACGTTGCCGCGGATGTAGACACCCGTGGTGACCTGGAAGGAGGGCTTGAGCAGATCGATCGCCGCCGCCGTCGTGAAGATCTTCATGTTCGAAGCGGGGGTGATCGCCTGGGTCGGGTTCCGCTCCGCGATGACGCGGCCGGATTCGAGCTCGACGATCTGGATGCTCGAAACGGCGTTCCGTGCGATCGTACTGTTGACGAGTGAGCCGACACGCTCCTCGAGCGTATTCCCGACCGCTGCGAGCGCCGCCGGCCGGGCCGGCGCTTTCGCGGGAGCCTTCTTCGCAGTGGACTTCTTCGTGCTTTTTTTCGTCTGGGCTTCGCTGATGGAGCCGGAGAACGTGAGGAAGAGAATGGCGAGGATCGCGACCAGACGCGAGGATCGGACAGTCATCGGTCGGAAGGATAGTGCAAACATGGTGCGCGCACGCGCGGGAGGGCCGAGTGTCGAGGGCCGATGGCCCGATGGCCGGTGAGACAGGGATCAGTGACGAGATCACCCCGAGGAACTCCGAGGAACCCCGAGGAACTCCGAGGAACCGAGGAACTCCGAGGAACTCCGAGGAACAGAGCGGCCGGTGCATCACAGCTCCTGCCACCCCTCCGGCAGGGCGAGGCGCACACGCGACTGAAGAGAGACAGGCAACCTGCGGCGGGCGAGCCTCCTGATCTCATCGAACGAATACCGCCGCGAGAAGTGCGTCAGCACGATCATCTCGTTCTCGAACTCCGACGCATGCTCGGCGATGTCGTCGACGTGAATGTGCCGGTAACGAGTCGCACGTTCCTGGTGGCCTTCTCCCAGAAAGGAGCACTCGATCATCAGCACCTCGGCCTGAAACATCGCCCGCCCAACCGAGAAAATGCCGCGGTCTGTGTCGCCCGTGTAGAACAGGAGAGGAGAGGGATGCTCCTCCTCCACCGGTTCTCCTTCACGTCGGAGCCGCGCGATCACCCCCGGGGGCTGCCCCGCGAGCTCGGGGCGCAGATGATGACGCAGCTCGATCACTTCGAACGCCCTCGCGGCCACCCGATGAGATGCGGCATGTGCCCGAACCAGATGCTTTCTCCCGACCCGCACTTCCTCTCCCGCATCGAGCCCACGAACCTCGACCTCGAAGGTGGCTCCGGTCAGCGTCTCCTGCAGAGCGAGAAGTCTTCGGACGTCGGCTGCAACCTCGCCGGGAACGTGAACCGTGCCGCCTTCCAGCCCCTGAAGCCGCCGTTGTCCCGCCCAGAACGCGAGCCCCGCCGCATGATCGAGATGAAGATGCGAAATGAATACATTCGACATCGGAACGACCGGATCGGGACAGCGTCCGATGTCGAGCGCCAGGCCGAGATCTCGAATGCGAAACCAGGTTTCGTGCCCTGCGCGCGACCTTCCCTCGATCCTGAAGTGGCGGGTCTCGAGTCTGAAGAAGTCCTTATCCATGGGGCCAACCGCTGGTCGAAAGTCTAAAGCCGGGCGGGGCTCATCCCGCGGCCCTCACCCCGACCAGCCTCTCGATCGCCGGAATCAATTCCCGCAGCGCGCTGACCCTCGCATCCGGGACGATTGTGAGTCCATGCTCGACGGGCGGAGCGATGGCCGTTCCGCGAACCGGTGGCTCGAAATGAACCGCCCGCATGCCGCAGCTCTGCGCACCGTGAACGTCGACGTAGAGGTTGTCGCCTACGAACAGCAGCTCCTCGTAGCGGACCCCGAGACCTCTCCGCAGCTCTTCGAAGATCGAAGGGCGCGGCTTGCACTCGCCGTGTTCGTTCGAGAACACCATCACGTCGATTGACGATGCGAGGCCGAGCTCGGTTAGAACCGGCCGAAGGACATAGCCCGGAGTCCGTCCAGTATTGCTGATCAGTCCGATTCCGAACCCTCGGGTGCGGAGTTCAGTCAACGTCTCGAGCGCCCCCTCAACGGTCCGGGGAAGAATCTCGAGGGCGGCGTGAGCATACGCATGCTCGAGTGCCTCGATGATCTCGTCGGAGAACGACGCAGGATCGAGATCGAGGTCCTCCAGAAAGTGCTCGATCTGCCGGCGGCACGGGATGTCCCTGTCGGCCGACCAGTAAAGATCGTGGCAGCGGAGCCAGAGAGAGCGATAGGCCTTCTCAATCCGGCTGGCCACCGATTCGTAGCCGCGCTGGACGAGAATTTCCTCCATTCGCGACAGGCGCAGGCGCTCCTGCCGGCGGGAGAGTTCGGGAGTGTCGGTGATCAGGGTCTCCCACAGATCGAACGCGATGGCTTTGAGATTCATGGCTGGAACTGGTTGCAAATCACGAGGCAGGCCGGGGGGCGCGGAGCCGTCAGTTGAGTTTCACCCTTCCGCTGAACCCCTCGTCGTACCCGTGGTAGTACTCGAGAGCCGGTTCCGGGTGCCGCCAGCAGTAGAAGCCGGCGCCGCTATCGAAATCGACGAGCCAGAGTCCCTTCACCTCGAGGCCGAGAGCGATCATCGACTCGGCCCATTGGCCGATGAGCTTTTCGGATTCGGTCACGTCCTCGGATGTCAGTTCTTCCAGCCTTTCTGCGGTCTCGGCCGTGAGCCGCTGGACTTCGGGCAGAAGGGCGATTGCTTCTTCGTAGGTAAAGACTCGTCTGGTCACCGCGGGAGAATCATACCTGTTGCTTTTGCGAAGTGACGACCTTGTGCTAAAAGGCGCCTTGCATAAGCATGCCCCGTACAAAGCGCAGGAGGACATACCGATGTCGGTAGAAGAGAGGGTCAAGTCCATCATCGTCGAGCAGCTCGGTGTGGATGCCGAGGAGGTCACTCCAGAGGCAGCATTCGTCGAGGACCTCGGTGCAGATTCGCTGGACACAGTCGAGCTGATCATGGCGTTCGAGGAAGAGTTCGGAGTCGAGATCTCTGACGACGAGGCGGAGAAGATCCGCAAAGTCCGCGACGCGGTCGAGTACATCGACAAGCGCGCGAAAGCTCAGTAAGACCTCCGTTGCGCGAGCTCTTGCTCGCGCAACGTTTCCGGTGCGTTCCGGCACGCGCACCCGTACCACGCCTCACCACGTGCCGCAGGCAAAGGAGCCGTATCTCTTGAGCAAGCGTCGTGTCGTCGTGACCGGACTGGGAATGATCTCCCCCGTGGGTATCGGTAACGAAGCCACCTGGAAGGGGCTGGTCGAAGGCCGCTCCGGAGTCGGCCCGATCACGAAGTTCGACGCAAGCGACTACGCCTGCCGGATCGCCGGAGAAGTCCGAGGCTTCAATGCCGAGGACTTCATGGAGAAGAAAGAGGTCAAGAAGTCCGACACCTTCATCCACTACGCCATCGCTGCCGCGCAGATGGCGGCGGATGACGCCGGCTTTGATTCGTCCCGTCAGGATCAGGACCGCGTCGGGGTGATCATCGGCTCCGGCATCGGCGGCCTGCCGCTGATCGAGGAGATGCACAGGAAACTCATCGAGCGTGGCCCCTCGAGGATGTCGCCGTTTTTCATCCCGGGGCTGATCGTGAATCTGGCTGCCGGGCATGTCTCGATCCGCTTCGGCTGCAAGGGACCGAGCTCGGCACCTGCGACTGCCTGCGCCACCGGTGCGCATGCGATCGGCGACGCGATGAAGGTCATCCGCTACGACGAAGCTGACGTGATGTTCGCCGGAGGAAGCGAGGCGGTCATCACGCCTCTCGCCGTCGGCGGCTTCGCGGCCATGAGAGCACTCTCGACCAGGAACGACGATCCTGAACATGCCTCCCGGCCGTGGGACGCGCAGCGCGATGGTTTCGTCATGGGAGAGGGTGCCGGAATCGTGGTACTCGAAGAACGCGAGCATGCGATCGCACGCGGCGCGAACATCTACTGCGAGCTCACCGGCTACGGCATGTCGAGCGATGCGTTCCACATCACCTCGCCCTCAGACGACGGCGACGGGATGGCGCGTGTCATGACGCGCGCCCTCAAGGATGCAGGACTCCAGCCGTCCGAGATCGACTACATCAATGCTCACGGCACGTCGACCCCTGTCGGCGACCGCATCGAGACGATGGCAATCAAGTCGGTTTTCGGTGAAGCGGCCCGCAAAGTGGCAATCAGCTCGACGAAATCGATGACCGGTCACCTGCTCGGTGCCGCCGGTGGAATCGAGTCAGCGATCGCGGCGATGGTCATCCGCACCGGAATCGTTCCTCCGACGATCAATTACGAGACTCCCGATCCGGAGTGCGATCTCGACTACGTACCGAATGTCGCGCGAAAACTCGAGGCGCGCCACGTGCTGTCCAATTCGTTCGGTTTCGGCGGGACGAACGCGACGCTGATCTTCTCGAAGCACGAGTAGGTCAGCTTGCCGCGCTCATCTCCAGCGTGAGGGTTCAGCGCGACTCGAACCATTCGGCGAACGCGGTCTGGTCATACTTTCGCGCTACTTCGGGAGGACTCATTCCGTCGGCACCGCGGGCAGCAGGATCGGCGCCGGCGTCGATCAGCAGTTTCGCCATCTCGATATCGCCACGGCTGGCCGCTCCATGGAGGGGTGTGTAGTCCAGCTGCTGGCGTGCGTTCGGGTCGGCACCGCGGGCAAGCAGCAGGCGCATCGTGTCGCGGTCGCATGCCGCGGCCGCCGCATGGACGGGCGCAACGCGCAGCGCGTTATTCGCGGCTGCACTGACGTCGGCACCACGTTCGATCAACAGACGCGCGATCTCCGGTTGCCCGAAAAACACTGCCAGTCCCAGTGGCGGAAAACCGTCAGGAGTCCGCGACTCGAGGCTTGCCGGATCGGCGGTCAGAAGCCCCTCGACCCGCTCCCGCTCACCCAGCGCGCACGCTTCTCCGATCGACAGAGGGGCGCCACGATCGAGCAGCAGATGAGCCAGTTCCCGCTTGCCATGATAGAGCGCGAACAACAGAGGGGAGACATTCCCCTCCATCTCGCTGACGAGCTCGGGTTCAGCGTCCAGCAGCGTTTCGATCGCCTCGGCGTCGCCATTCCGGATCGCGTCAGTGAGTGCCGTCATGGCTGAATGATAAACAAACCGGACCGTCAGACTCTACTACCGGAAGAGTTCGGCAGCGAACGCGCCTCCGGGAGTTGGGGAGCCGGCGGGGATCGCGCGAGGCCGCGCACCCCCCATGGACCCATGGCATCGCTTCTCTCTACACCGGGTAGCAAAACGTCGAGCTCCCCTGAATCGACCTTATCGTCTAAGTCGAAGCAGAGAACGCCATTCAGGCATCTCTCTTGAGAAGCATTATTGCGAAGGAGTTCAGAATGAAGCGATGCGAGCAGTGCGGCCACTCACCGGAAGCGCATATGGACGCGCGCTGCGTCCTCTGCGGATGTACCCCGCAACGAACGACTTTCGTACAGCAGAGCCTCGTCTTTCGTAGCGGGATACACCTACGCGTGACGGACAACACACGGAAAAGGTAGCTCGAGCGCGAGGATTCTTTTCAGGAGAACAGCGGTTCTCATGGTCATGGAAGTGCAAAAAACCAGAAAAGCTCCGAAGCTCATCTCCGTCTCCGAACGTAACCTCCAGACTGCAGCCGTACGCATTCTGCCGAAGAGCAACAAGCTCGTGTCGGCGGAGGTCGACTACCTGCGCCGCACTCTCGGCGTCCGCGCCACTCAGACCGAGATCGACGCAAAAATCGAACTGGTGCGGCGTCTGCCCTGGAGCGAGATCATCGGAGAAGCCTGATCTCGACCGGCTCGCAAGTCGAGCCATGGGGCGGTGATGATGCGACCTGGCGACCTTCGAGTCGCCGCGATCTTCCTGCACCCCGCGGGATGTGTCGAAACCGTCGGAAGTCTGCGACCATACGTGACGTGCATCCGTACTGCGAAGCTTCCAGAACACATCCGGTTCACGGTCCCTACCACGATCTGGAGTATGGATTTCCGATCGCGGATGACGATCGCCTGTTCGAGCGGCTGGCCCTCGAGATCAACCAGGCAGGCCTTTCCTGGCTTACCGTCCTGAACAAGCGCGCCGCATTGGTTGAGGCCTTTGACCGCTTCTCGGTCGATCGGGTCGCCCGGTTCGATGCGCGCCGCAAAGCGCGCCTGATGAAGAACGCAGGCATCATCCGCAACCGGTTGAAGATCGAGGCGGTGGTCGAGAATGCCAGACGAATCCGGGCGCTTCGCGAAAGCCACGGCTCATTCGCTGTCTGGCTCGACCAGCATCACCCGCGAGAGAAAGCCGAGTGGGTGAGGCTGTTCAAGAAAACGTTCCTCTTCACCGGTGGCGAGATCACCGGCGAGTTTCTGCTCAGCACCGGCTATCTGCCGGGAGCACATAGCGACGACTGTCCCGTTTACGCGCGTGTCGTCGCGGCTCGACCGGCATGGTCTCGAACGTCCTGATCGGCGGCGCGCATCCACTCATCGTAGAGACAGTGGAAATGATGCACACCGTTCTCCCGCTGCGGTGAGTACCGTCCGGTATCGTAAAACGCGGAACGAAGACCCAGCTGTACCGTCTCGCAGATCTCGATGTCCTCAAGCTGGATCTCATCGCTGAACGCAACCGTCTCGTCCACCTGCACGCCCGCCGCCGCCCCCTCGGGGAAATACCAGTCGAAGATCGTAGCCGTCCGCTCAGCAGACAGAGGAACGATCAAATTGGTCGAGAAATTGTCAGGGTAGACGTTGAGCATCAGATTGGGGAACAGCCAGAAATAACGGACCTTGCTCTCCCCTGCTGCGACACGGATGCGATCGGGCCTGCGCGTCGGCGCGATCTGGTTCGAGTAGTTCTTCCCGGTCTCCGTTCTGTAGTTCGGGTAATCGAGCTCCCGAAACAGTCCGGGATGGACGATCGGGATGTGGTATCCCTCGAGGTAATTGTCGACATAGACCTTCCAGTTGCAGTCGAGTTCCCACACTTTTCGATGCGCCAGCCTGGAGGTGCCGTAGTCGTGGGAAGGCATATCGGTCTGTAGCCCGCCGAGGTAGTTCGCGAGCGACTCTCCGCCTGGCGAGAGATTCACGAACACCAGATCGTTCCAGACCTCGACTCGGAATTGCGGAAGCTGACAGTTGGAACGGTCGAAATCTTCGACACCTTCGAATTCCGGAGTCGTCGCCAGACGGCCGTCGAGCGAGTACGTCCAGCCGTGATAGCCGCACTGCAGGACCGGACGCTTGCCCTCCCCTCTCGCGACCGGACCGGCGCGATGACGACAGACGTTCGACATGGCGCGGAGCACGTCATCCGAACCCCGAACGAGAAGCAGCGGCTCGCCCGCGATCGTCGTCGTGATGAACTGGCCGCGGTCACGAAGCTGCGAGAGATGAGCAGCGAGTTGCCAGGTACGGCCGAAGATCTGTCGCTGCTCGGCTGTCAGTACGGCCGGGTCGACATAGCTTCGGGCGGGAAGGGTCGAAGCGTGAGTGAGTCGTGGATCGATCATCGTCAGCCTCGAGTCTATCGCTCCCGGCCGTCCGCTGGCGACACCCGCAGCCCTACCGGACGTAACCGGTCCGCAACCGCCGCATCAGCAGGTAGAGAGGCACACTGGCGACCAGCACAGCGCCGGCGGAGATCGCGCTTCGAACATCCGCCACCAGAACGCCGCCGAGAAAGGCGAGCGATGCAGCGAGGACGAAGCCGGTCGTCCATGGATGACCCCAGGCGCGCCACGGGCGAGGGATGTCACGGCCGGTTCGCCTCAATACGAAAAGCGAGAGAAACGAGAGCGCATGAATCGCCACGACGAAGACGGCGAGTGTCGCGATGACACTTTCGAAGCTCCCGGCGATCACGAATGCGGCCGAAACGATGCTGCTGATCAGCAGCGCGACGTCGGGAGTACCGCCACCATTCACCTCTCTCGCGCCGCGCCAGAAGAGCGAATCGGACGACATCGAGTAAAGCACTCGTGTCGCCATCAGAATCGTCGCACTGACAGCGCTCAGAAGAAAAACCGCGACGAATCCATGCAGGATCGTCGACGCGGCTGGGCCGAAGAGCCTCACCGCCACCACCGCCGCAGCATGGGGAGTGCGCGCCAGAGTCGGGAGCGACACCACCGCCAGGAACGCCAGATTGATCAACAGAAAGATCGCCGTGATCAGCAGCGTGGAGAGAATCAAAGCCCGCGGAATGACGGCGGGTCCATCACGAAACTCCTCGGAGAAGTAGATCGTCGCTGACCAGCCGCCATAGGCGTAGATCACCGCCTGCAGGGCAGGGATGAAGGCCAGCAGCAGCGAGCCCTCATGGTCGGTACTGACGACCGTCGGGGCGGCCGGTGACCGCGATCCGAGCCAGAGGCAGGCTGCGACGAACGCGAGTAGCGCAGCAATTTTCAGAAGAGTTGCCGCAATCTGAGTCGCCGCTCCCGGGCGCAGCCCCGTCCACTGAACGATCGTGAATAGCGCGACCACCGCGAGGGCGACGACGCCGGACGCCCGGGCATCAGGGAAGATCGCGACCGCAGACTCCCCGATCAGGATGGCAACCAGCGCGGTCGAGCCGCACAGTGCCAGCCACTCGGACCAGCCGGTCACGAAGCCGGGGAACTCCCCGAGCCCGCGTCGGACGAGCGCATAATGCCCGCCCGAACGAGGCGTCATCGTCGCCAGTTCCGCAATGGCGTTCGCCCCCAGAAGCGCGTAGAGACCTCCCGCGACCCAGACCAACATGAACGGCCAGAAGGAAGGGAGGTAGTCGGCAGCGATTCCGGGCGCGCGAAGGATGCCCGGTCCAACGGCGTGTCCGATCGTCACGGCCACGGCGAATCCGATACCGAGAGCTGCCGCGAGACGTCCGCGTGCACCATCCGTCGTGCTGGAGGAAACCGACATGCGGTGGGGAGAGTCTACCAGCACGGCGGACGGGGACGGCAGGCGAGGTCGCCCCACGAATGACGTTTTGCCACCGCTACGAACGAGGGTCACTGGAACAACCTCGAGGTGCGAATCCTTGCGGCGCGCCCAGCCCGAGGTTTGTCGCCCCTCTCCCCGCGATTTCAGCGGGGAGAGGGTGGCCCTGAGCAAAGCCGAAGGGCGGGGTGAGGGGCTGTGCAACCGGCCACACACGGGCAAGTTGCAAGGTGCAGGGCGGTCGTTCGCCCCCCATCATCCGCCTTCGACACCTTCACCCCCCGCAAAAAGCGCGGGGGGTGAAGGGCAACAAGGCAAGGAAACGCCAATCGCTCAAACGGGAAAGGACAGGCGGATCGCCTGTCCCTTCCTGCGCATCAAATCGTGGCTCTGCTACTCCTCGCGGATGGTCACCGGGCCATTGACCGTCGCAATCCTTACCGCGGTCGCCCCCGATCCAAGTTCGACGCGCCGCGGCTCGTCGGACCAGCGACCATGGTCGCGCCGCAACTGCGTTTCGAACCGTTCGCAGCCGGCGGCCCGGCAGGACATCGGTCCCGCGCCGCTTGCCTCGACGACCACTCCGGACGCATAGCCCTCAGGGATCCGCAGGGTGACGGGACCATTTCTCGTGGTCGCATCGAGCGACCCCTTCCAGGAGGAGCCGGCGAGCTTGATCGACAAAGGCCCGTTCGAGGTTTCCATCTTGAAGGCGCCTGATCCGCCCGTAATGCTGATCGGACCGTTGCTCGCGTTCACATCGACATCGCCCGTCACGTTCTTCAGCGACAGCGGGCCGTTCTTGGCGCGCGCCACGATCCGTCCGTCAACGTCCTGGAACGAAATCGGTCCGTTCTTCGTCTCGATCTCCACATTCGCCCGAATCGGCGTTTCAATCCGGTATCCCACGCTCCAGCGTCCACGTCCCTCCGGTCCCGTGGTTCGCAACTCTCCCCCCACTACCGATACCTGGATCGCCGCCAGATCTTCCGCGCGAGTTGCAGCCTTGCACACACGGATCGTGTAGCCCGATCTGCTGCCTCCGCGAACCGATACCGGTGCATTCGACACCGATACTCTCAGCTGTGAAAGGCTGCCGGCCTCGATCGTCTGCTCCTCGACATAGGAACGTTCATCGCCGAATCGGAAGTTTCGTTCGGAACAACTCTCCGGCCAGTCAGACGTGACCTCCGCCTGAGCTCCGGCGCTCACCAGAAGGACCGCCGCTAGAATGATCAGTCTTCGCATCTCGATTCCCCTTTCTTTGAACCGATAGACGCCGGCAGAAGCTCAAAGTTAGGAACCGAAGCGAGTCATTGAGGCCGCTCGGCAGGAGGCCGCAGCGCTACGAAGGTCTCGCCTTCCCTCCGCACCGGCGTCTTGAACGTCAGAGTGCCCGTCACGCCGGTGAACCCGTCAGTCATCGCCAGAGAGTCTCTCAGGACGCTACCGTCCGGAGTACCAGCGCGTTCGAGCGCTGCGACGAGAACGCGCGCGGCATCGTACCCGGCCGCGGCGAAGCTGTCGGGCGAGGCATCGTGACGCTCGCGATACATCCGCTCGAACTCGCTCCTGAGGATCGCCTGCTGCTGATCGTTTCTGAAGCTGATCGGGGCGACGACATCCTGGCGCTGATCCTCAACCGACGGGTACGAGGGCTCAGGCATCATGAAGAGATAGTCGCGGCCGACCTGCCTCACGGCAGACTGTCTCTCCGAGGGGCCGATTCCGAGATAAGGGACGCCCTGCCGCTGGCATAGCGCTACCGCCTCCGACCAGGTCACCGCTCGACTCGCTCCGAGAACCGCAACGACGTGGTTTTCTACGACTAGTCGAGACACCCCGTCGAGGGCCTGTTTCGGCTCCGAGCCGGTGTCCTGCACGACCAGACGAATCGTCCGTCCGTTGACTCCGCCGGCGGCATTGATCTCATCGACGGCCAGCATCATCCCCGCGTGAGCAGACCGTCCCAGCGGCTCTTCGGCGCCCGAAAGCGAGACGAGTCCTCCGATGACGATCTCACCCTGATCACTCGTTCCGAACAGCGACATCGTTTCCGGCTGAGGGGCGCAGGCGCCGATCAGCAGAGTCGACAGGACTAGAAAGAGAAAGCATCTGTTCATTCGCATCACCATCCGGCTTCGCAATGGCGAAGCAGGAGCTGATACTGCGAATAACATGACAATCCTGAACCGGACGGCCCGATGCCAGGCTCCGGCACAGGAACGACACGAGATCGCGGACGGCTCAGCGGCGCCGTGAGAACGTCACAGGTTCACCCAGACGCTCTTGGTCTGGGTGTACTTCTCGAGCGCGTCGCGCCCCTGGTCGCGGCCGAAACCCGACTCCTTGAATCCGCCGAACGGGAGCGCGGGATCGTAGAGGTTGTAAGTGTTCACCCACACGGTCCCGGCCTTGATTGCCCTGGCAACGCGATGTGCTTTCGATACATCGCGGGTCCAGACCGCCGCCGCCAGGCCATAGACGGTGTCATTTCCTTTCGCGACGGCGTCCTCGACGTCCTTGAAGCGGATCGTGGCGAGTACCGGCCCGAAGATCTCCTCACGGGAGATCTTCATGTCGGGCTCGACATCATCGAAGATGGTCGGCTTGACGAAGTAGCCGCGGCCGGTCCCGATATCGGTGCGCTCGCCACCACAGAGCAGCTTCGCCCCTTCCTGCTTACCGGCTTCGATGTACGAGAGCACATTCTCCATCTGCTCTTTCGAGACGATGGCGCCGAGCCGGGTCTTCGGATGAAGCGGGTCGCCCGCGACCATCTTAGAAGCCCTGTCGCAAACCTTCGCCATCAGCTCCTCGTGAGCCGACTCCTCGACGAGGAGACGCGACCCCGCGGCGCAGACTTCCCCTTTCCCGTAGAAGATGGCGTTCAGTGCGCCTCGCGCCGCAGCATCGAGATCGGCATCGGCGAAGACGATGTTGGGCGACTTCCCTCCCAGCTCGAGTGAGACCTTCTTGAGCGTATTCGCCGCGCGGGCCATCAGCTGTCGGCCGACTTCAGTGGAACCGGTGAAAGCGATCGCATCCACTCCCGGATGATCGACGATCGCATTGCCAACGATGCTCCCGCGGCCCGGAATGACGTTGAGCACACCCGCCGGAAGTCCAGCTTCCCTCGCATATTCGGCGAATTTGAGAAGAGAGAGCGAGGTGTTCGATGCCGGCTTGACTACCACGGTGTTGCCACAAGCCAGAGCCGGCGCGATCTTCCAGACCGCCAGCATCAGAGGGAAGTTCCAGGGGGTGATCGCTCCGACGACACCGACAGGCTCCCGCAGCGTATACGTGAAGGCGTTGTCGGCAACCGGCAACGTTTCTCCACCCACCTTGCCCGACCAGCCTGCGAAGTAATAGAGACACTCGGCTGCTGCAGGCGTATCGACGAACTGCGATTCGAAAATCGGCTTCCCGTTGTCGAGAGTCTCGATGCGTCCGATCTCGCCAGCTCGTTCGCTGAGCAGATCTGCGATCCGCCAGAGGATTTTCGCGCGATCGCGCGGCTTCATCTTCTGCCAGTCCGATCCCGGCTCCATCTGCCCGCGGGCGGCCCGCACCGCGAGGTCGACATCCTCCGCCTCCGCCGAGGCAACGCTGGTGATCGGCTCCTCGGTGGCGGGATTGATCGTGGAAAACGTCCCGCCTCCGCGTGCGTCGACGAACTCGCCGTTGATGAAGAGTCTGTTCTGGATCGTCGGATCGGTCTCGATGGCTGTCATGGCGGCGCATCGTAACAAACTGGCGCGTTGATGGGAGCGACGTACGGCGGACGAGACGCCAGGCGAGACGCCTTGGGGAGACGCCCCGCGCGGCGGGCGAGGACGTCCGCGGTACGGCAGGCGAGGACGCCTGCGCTACTGACGGAAACATACTCGGCCGTGTGTAGCGCGGACGTCTCGTCCGCCGTATCGCGGACGTCCTCGTCCGCAGCGGGGCGTCTCGCCCCGCGCGCCAACCCCTCAGACTTCTTCGGGGTCCCT
>DASVLC010000122.1:0-2618 GCA_036385045.1 Thermoanaerobaculia bacterium
TTGGACATACCAGTAGGTCGTGCCGGCGATCGACTTGGAAACGAAGGAGCCGGAGTGAGGGATCAGCGGTGCCATCCGCAGCTGGTCGAGGAGCTCGCTGTATACGGTCTGCGTCGTCTCGCCAAGGCGGATGATGGTCACTCGACGATTATACGCACGATTGATAAAGTATGCGTATAAGAGTGGAGCATCTAGCGGGCATCGCGCGTCTGCACGTGCGACATCCATGGGACCAGCCGCCGCTCAGCCTGTCATCGATCATCCGGGCGATCTGGGGATCATAGACGTGTCATCCACGCTTCACCTGCGGGCGGGCGATGGGACGCCCGGCTATCGAATCAGAGCGATGCCATCAGGCCCCACCGCCACTCTCTGCAGAGTTTGCGCGAAGGGTTCGGTATTGAATATGTCGTTATACAGGTCACCCGTTACGAAATCCGGCGGAAGCACCTCCGGCCCAACGATGACCTGGATCGAGCCGCCGGCAACATCCGGGACGAGGAGTGGCGCTCCGGGGGCGATTCGTGACTCCCGGTTGCGCATCAGTTGATGCTGGTCCAATACGAAGCGCGGCAACGTCATGCCGTCGATCATGAGTGTGAACGGGACGACCGCGCTGCCGCTCTGTTTGGTCACCGTGATTACTCGTGATGCGCGCCGGGCGTCGATCGTGAATGGTTCGCCTTCTCTCGGTTCTACATAAGGCACGGCCAGCAAGGGCACGTTCCGCCCGAAGACGACGACGTAAACGGGAGCGATCACCGAGGGTAGTTCGTAGGTGAAGGTGCCATCGGGCTTGACTCGTGCGGACGCAATCATCCGCCCAGGCGGGACGACGAAATTCACTCTCGCCGCATCCGCTCGGGCGGGCACTAGAAGCCTCCCTTCGCGCGCCGTGATTCTCGACAACGCGATGCTGAGATCCTTCTTTTCCGTCGCCGTAACACGGAATTGCTCCGCGCACCCTCGCACGTAACCGACCTGATCGGCGCAGACGCTGAGGTGGCCAAGGTGGCTCACGTCTTCCGCAACCGCGGTTCCGTCGGCATCGGTGACGTACGTTTCGGAATACGCGTCACCGGCATCGGTCTCGCTCGATCCGATGCTGATCATCACGGTCGCGTTGGGAACCGCTTCGCCCGACACAGCATCGAGGACTCTGACCTGAAGCCGGTTGGCGGGCAGCTCGATATCGAACGTGGTTACAAGGTCACTCTCCGGGCCGAGAAGTCTGAACGCGCGACGAGGCTCGCCGCATGGCGTCACGGTAACGACGGGTGCGCGTGCCTTTCCAGTGATCAGGGCGTGGTATTCGCCACTGGCGGGATCGCTGACGGCGCGGCCGGCGCCGCCGAATCGAATCTCGGCGCTGACCGGCTTCTCCGCGCGCGTCACCCGGCCGCGGAGCACCATACGCTTGAACGCGAACGCTTCGCGCGACTCGCGCAGTGCCTCGACTTCGACATCTTCCGCGAGCACGTTGCCGCTGTGATCCACTTCGAGTCGGTATCGCCCCGGAGCGACGCCGCCGATCGTCTGAACCCCGGCATCTCCGTCAATCTCGACCGTGGTGAACACCGAGCAGTCGGTCGATGCCTCCGCTGGCCAGCTTTCGCACCGGATCAGGCGTATCGCGTTCTTTCTCGGTTGACCCTGTGCTTCATTCTCTATGTGAGGGATTGTGGGTTCTTCCGCGCAGGAATTGCGTTGGATCGCGGGCCCGAATGCTCCAGTCTCGATCGTGTGCCACTCGGCTGTGACCGCGCCACCAGGCGAAAGTTCCAGTGGTGGTGCAAGGAGCTGGGCTTGTTGCACGCCGACGTCGATGGACGCTTCCACCTCCTGCCACATCGTTCCGGACACCCGAAGCAACGCGGTGCCGCGGGGGACGTCTCGAAAAAACAGGAGCGATTTCACCCACCCTGTGGCGGCTCGTAGTGGGAGCATTGGACGGAGCAGGCTGCCGTCCGAGGTCTCAAGGACGATCTCCGGCACCTGACGCAGCGCTCGAAGGTGCTCGAGCCAGCTCGACTCGACCGTCACCTCTGCGACGACGGTCGTTCCCAGGCGGTCTCTCTCGAGCGGCGAAACGCGCACGAGCTCACCGGCAGCGACCGTGAGCGGGTCGCCGACCGCGGTCACCCGCCCATCCAGAATCGCGAGCGGCACGAGTGTCATGGCGGCAGGAACGAAGACGATTTCGTCACCCATGGGAACAGGCCGCGCCGTCGCGAGCGACCGCGGACGCCCATCGTTTGCGATGTAAAGGACCACATGCTCCCCAGGTCGCAACGAGGCGTTCAGTTCGCGCATGTCCGCGCTGCCCGCCGCGATCATGGACACAGGCTTCCTCTCGACATTCTCTGGCGGCAGGCCGGGTGGCACGATGAAGAAGTCTGGATGCGTGCTGACGAATCCGCGCTCGTGAACCGCGTAGATGTTCCACGCGCCGGGTAGGAGGGTAATCAGCTTGCCCGCGGGGGCGCACTGGACCTCATTGCTGACGAAGTATTGTTCGGCGAACGAACCCGGATCGCCGGAGAAAAAGCAGACAGTTCCATCCTGCAGCTCCTCCAATGGGTGCTGCAGTAAGAACTGATACCGCTCTGCCCGGACGG
>DASVLC010000123.1:0-2370 GCA_036385045.1 Thermoanaerobaculia bacterium
AAGCCGGGCGAGGTCGACCTCGGCCCGATCGGCGCCAACCTGACGCGCGCGAAAGAGAAGCTGAGGGAGATGAGAGAGCCGGAACCGGAACCAACCCGTCCGACGCCTCCCGTCGCCCAGCCCTCGCAGCCCGCTCCGGCGCTTCCTCAGATCGACAGCGGCCTTCGTCAGCGTGCCGGTGCCGCGATCAATGCGGCCACGCAGAAAGTTCGCGCCGCGCAGGAGCGCCGTGCCGACGGTACGCAGCAATACTCGCAGGCGATGTCGATGCTCACCGAGGCGACGACGAAGAATGCGAGCGTCCGGTCCAACGACGACCTGAACGCCATCATCTCGCTCGCGCAGACCGCCGGCTCGCTGGCCGATCTCGCGATGCCGCCGAGCGCACCGTCCCCGGCGATCGCGACGCCGAGCCCTGTCACTCCATCGCCGATCGTGCCGAAACCGGCTGCTGCTGCCAGCAGTGTGCTTGAAGACTACAGCGGCCAGCTGCGGCTCGCGCTCGAGAACTACTTCGCCGGAGAGTTCGAGACCGCGACCCGCGAGTTCGAGGCGTTGTCGAAGAAAATGCCCGACAATGCGTGGATCTGGGCGTTCCTCGGTGCCTCGCAATACTCGCAGTACGCCTTCGAGGCCGACGAGAGCTACCGCCGTGCAGCCGAGCAGTCATTCCAGCGCGCCAAACAACTGCGCTCCTGGAAAGAAGGCCTCCCGTCCAAGTACTTCTCCCGCCGCATCCGCCACGCCTTCGGCGCAGGCTGATCGGCGAGGGAGTACGGAGGCATCGGCGACCGCGGGCGCTGAGCGTTTTTCGCGCTCTACGCGCCGTAGAGGACAGAACCGATCGTGACCCACGCGAATCGCAGCGCAGGCGTAGCGCGGCGCAGGCACTCGCAGGGAACAGTAGTGCAGGCAAACAGTAGCGCGGGCGAAGAGTAACGCGGGCAAGAGTAACGCAGGCCAAAAGTAGCGCGGGCCAAAAGTAACGCAGGCCAAAAGTAACGCAGACCAAAAGTAGCGCAGGCCAAAAGTAGCGCAGGCGTCCTCGCCTGCCGTACCGCGGACGTCCTCGTCCGCACGGGGCGTCTCGCCCCCCGTGCGCCGCCCTCGTGCCGTGGACCAACCGGGGCCATGCGCGAGCAAGCTGCGTGAAAAGCGAAAACTTGACACGACTCGCGAACCGAGGGAGCCTCGGTGCAGTCATGGCCGAGCCGAAGCTACTCGATCGGATGCGTGGACTTCTTCGCACGCGGCACTACGCATTCCGCACCGAGGACACCTATGTTCAGTGGGCGCGCCGCTACATCCTCTTTCATGGCAAGCGGCATCCGAGCATGATGGGAGCGCCCGAGATCAATGACTTTCTCTCCTGGCTCGCCGTCGAGCGGAACGTCTCGGCATCGACTCAGAATCAGGCGCTCAGCGCTCTCCTCTTTCTGTATCGCGAGGTCCTGGGCGATGAAGTCCCCTGGCTGCACGACCCCGTTCGGGCCAGACGCAACGAGCCGGGGCCGGTCGTACTGACGCGCGATGAAGTCCGGCGTATTCTCGGGAGCATGAGTGGGACGCCGCAGCTCGTGGCGCGGCTGCTCTACGGCACCGGGATGCGGGTGCTCGAGGGGTTGCGACTGCGTGTGAAGGACCTCGATTTCGACACCGGCGAGGTCGTCGTCCGGAGCGGCAAGGGAAACAGGGATCGGAGGGCGCCACTGCCGGGCGTGCTGGCTGTAGCGCTGCGCCGGCATCTCGAGAGGGTGCGAGCACTGCATGACCGTGACATCGCCGAGGGATTCGGATGCGTCTGGATGCCTCAAGCTCTGGCCGTGAAGTACCCGAACGCGGAGCGGTCGTGGATCTGGCAGTGGGTATTCCCCTCGGGGAACCGCAGCGTCGACCCGCGCGATGGCGTCGAGCGTCGTCACCATCTGGGCGAGCAGGTCATCCAGCGTGCGGTGCAGTCGGCCGCGAAGAGCAGTGGGATCACCAAACACGCGACCCCGCACACGCTCCGGCACTCCTTCGCAACGCACCTTCTCCAGTCCGGCCATGACATCCGGACCGTCCAGGAGTTGCTGGGCCACAAGGACGTGAAGACAACGATGATCTACACCCACGTCCTCGGCCTCGGCGCCTCCGGCGTCCGAAGCCCTCTGGACGTCCTCGGAGAGGAGGATGGTCCGTCCGAACGGAGTTCGAGTCCCGATGGACGTTATCCGTCATCGACGCAGAAACTCCCCCCGATCCGAAGCACCTCGGTGTAAACCGCACCACCGAAAGGATGTTACGATCCTTCCAGCCCGAAGCCTTTCGGACGTTATCCGTCCAGCCGGAACGTTTGCCGTAGGAGAGCTTGGGGCTTAAATACTAGTT
>DASVLC010000124.1:0-2186 GCA_036385045.1 Thermoanaerobaculia bacterium
GTTGACAGGCGGCATCGTCGACTGCGGGTTGAGCGCGGAAGGGTTCCGGATGAACTGCGCGAGGTTCTCAGGCGAGTTCTCGATCCGGCCAGTGCTGAACTGACTCCTCGAGGCGATGCCGGCCAGCGAGGGTCCGAGTCTTCCCTGAAAGCCGTCGATACCGGGGACGGCGTGGCAGACGTTGCATCCGTGTCGGGTGATCAGTTCTTTTCCACGTCCGGCGTCGCCGCTGAATGACGTCGAGGGGGCGTTGGCCGAAGGCGGAGCCGGAGCCGGAGAGGACTCCTTGCTGCAGGCTGCGAGGATGACGAGGGTGGCCAGAAGAACGAAGAGGACAAGGCGGCTCATGGGAGCGCACTCTATAACCGTCTCGGCGGAATTGTCAGTCCGGTTTTCAGCGCGTGAGGGTGAGGCCACTCCGTTGCGCGTGGAGGCGCGCAGGACAATCTGGCCCCTGGCTCTGCCGGGGAGAAAGGGGGCGGCTCTGAGCGTTGCGTAGCGGCGGCTGGAGTTTGGACATTTTGCGTACTTCAACGCGCCGGAGGCGCGCCAGCGTGGCTACGCGGCTGGACGACTGAACGATCAGTCCTCAACGTTCGGGACGATCTCAGCGATCGTGTTCATCAGCGTATCGGCATCGTAGGGCTTGAGGAGATAGCCGACATTCGGCCGAAGCAGCAGATCTTCCAGGTGCAGCCGGTCCGCGTGACCGGTGGAGAAGATCACCGGGAGGTCGATGTGACGGGCGCGAAGGTTCTCGAAAACCACCCGGCCCTCCATATCCGGAAGGCCGACATCGAGCAGAACCAGGTCGGGCCGTCCCTCCTCCGCGCAGGCGAGTGCCTCGGCACCGCTGCCGGCCTGCGTAACGCTGAACCCTTCGAACTCCAGAAGCGACCGGATCCCTGCCGCTACCGTGGAGTCATCCTCGACGAGAAGGACATTGCGGGAACCTCGCGTGCTGGGGCGCGTCTGCCGGCTCGTCGCGGGATCTTCCGCTGCGAGCACTGCGCGTTCCAGAGGCAGAAAGAGGTGGAACGTCGTCCCGACCCCGAGCGTGCTCTCGATGAAGATCTGGCCCCCATGCCGCTGGACGATCTGCTGGGCAACGGGCAGGCCCAGCCCAGTGCCGCTTTTCTTCGTCGTGAACAACGGCTCGAAGGCGTACTGCACGGTCTCGGGGCTCATCCCGCAACCGGTGTCGGTGATGGCTATATGTGCGAATCGTTCGGGATGAGAGATTGCGCCGTACGTAAAACTCGTCGATGGGGGTTCGCGATTCGCGGAGATGCTGATCGAACCTCCTTCGCCCATCGCGTCGCGGGCGTTGAGAATAAGGTTCAGAAACACCTGATGGAGCTGTGCCTGATCGGCTCGAATCATCAGAGGTTCGGCTTTGATCTCGAGCTGACAGGCCGGGCTGACGAGAGATTTCGTCTCGCTGCCGAGCGAGTCGAGCCAACGGCCCAGTTCAACCGTCGCGAAGACAGGTTCGGCCGGCTGGGTGAATCGCAGGATGTCCTGCGTGATGCGTCGTCCGCGCTTCACCGAGTCTCCGATGTGGCGCAGGGCTACGTCCATCTTCTCGGGACTTGGCTTGCGCCGGATCACATCGACGAAGGGGGCGATTCCCATGAGGACGTTGTTGAACTCGTGGGCGACGGTCGCGGCCAGCCGGCCGAGACCCGACAATCGGTTCGCCTGTTCGAGCCTCGCCTCGAGTTTCCTTCTTTCGGAGAGATCGGTGAACGTAATGACAGCTCCGACGACTTCCTCGTCCTGCCAGATGGGGGCCGCGGAGTAGGCCACAGGGATCGGTGCACCGTCACTGCGAGGGAAAGTCGCGCTGGCGACGGTTTGTGGCTGGCCGAGGGAGAGAACGCTGCGGATCAGCTGTTCGGCCTGACCGGATCCGCCCGAGCCTCCGAGCAGCGCTGAGAGCGGCGCGCCGATGAGGGCCGTCGCGTCGTGACCGAGAAGACGGGCGGCAGCCGCGTTGACCATGGTGCAGTGCCCGTCAGGGCCGATCGTGAAGATTCCTTCCAACGTCGACTCGAGGAGCAGTTGCAGGTCGCGTGTGAGGCTCTCTCGTTCTTGCTCTGCCCGCCGCTCCTCAGTGATGTCTCGTGCGAATCCGTAGACTTCGGTCACGATCCCATTCTCGGATTGCGGAAAGGAGGAGACCT
>DASVLC010000125.1:0-7840 GCA_036385045.1 Thermoanaerobaculia bacterium
AGCTTCGCCATCGGTGGTCCATGGGGGTCGCGCGGTCCGCGCGATCCCCGCCGGCCTCCCGGCCGGCGGTGGGCTTTGCAGGCGCAGACCATCCCAGGGGGGAATCGCCTTCCCGCGACGCACATCAATGGATTGTCGACCTTCTCTTGAGCGCACCGATGGCGAGGCGCCATCGGCGATCGCGCGAGCCGCGCGACCCCCTCGGCTCACCGCGCAGTGCTCGTGTACTTCAGCCCGGAGTCGACCATCAGCGTGACCACCGTTGCTTCCGGCCCGAGCTGTCGCGCCATCCGCAGAGCGGCAACGACGTTCGCGCCGGACGACGTGCCGGCAAAGAGGCCTTCTTCGCGGGCGAGTCGCCGAGTCATTTCTTTCGCCTCCGCGGTTCCCACCGGCAGGATGTCGTCTACGATTGAGGGATCCCAGAGGGGAGGTGTGTAGCCGATGCCGACGCCTTCGATCTTGTGAGGGCCGGGCTGCCCTCCGCTCAGAACTGCAGATTCGGCCGGTTCGACGATCCCGATACGGATGTTCGGGTTGTACCGCTTCAGCACCGTCGCAACGCCACGCGACGAGGCCGCCGTCCCGACGCAGTGCACGAAGCCATCGATCGCGCCGCCCGTCTGGCTCCAGATCTCCTCGCCCAGCGAATAGTAGCCGGCGATGGTGTCGTGGTTGTTGAGCTGGTCCGTCCAGTAAGTGCGAGGCTCACGACTCAGCTCGCGAGCGGCCTCGATCATGTCGAGAATCAGTTTCTTCGTCGTCAGACCACCCTCGCTCGGCACCAGTGTCAATTCGGCACCGAGTGCCTCCATCTGATCTCTCTTCTCCCGGCTGAACGCCTCTGAGGTCACGATTCTGAGTCGATAACCTTTCGCCGCGCAGACCAGCGCGAGCGATGTACCGGTACTGCCGCCGGTGTACTCGATCACCGTGTACCCCGGCTGTAGACGTCCGTCCTGCTCGGCGCGTGAGATCACCGCCTCTGCCATCCGATCCTTCACGCTTCCGGTCGGGTTTTCCCATTCGAGCTTCACGAAGACTGCCGCGCAGCCTTGCGGGACCACTCTCTGGAGCCGGACCATCGAGGTATTGCCGATCGCCTCGAGAATGTGCATCGATCGATAACTCCCTCTTTCTATTCGTGCGTCTCGCGAGGCGCGTCTACCTTCAGATGAGGCGGCAGGTACTCGGGTGAAACGGCTCCGAGACTGATGATGCTCCTGATGGCATCGGGCACCGACATGTCGAGCTCGATGAGCTCGGATTCCGGAGCGAAGACGAGAAAGCCGGTCGTCGGGTTCGGGGTGGTCGGGACGAAGACGCTTTGTACACGGTCGGGAGTCTTGAACTGCACCTCGTTGCGCTGGTCGCTGGTGATAAAGGCGATCGAATAGAGGCCGGGCCGAGGGAACTGGATCAGCACGGCCTTCTTGAACGAGGACCTGTTGCCCGAGAATGCCTGCTCCACCTGTTTGACCGTGCTGTAGATGGTGTTGAGCAGCGGTACGCGCAGCAGCAGTTTCTCACCGCCTCGGATCATTCTGCGACCGAGGTAGTGACGGGTGAGACGGCCGACGAGCGCGACGAGCAGAATCGCGAGAACCAGGGCCGCGAGGCTCCAGTACCAATGGATTTCGCCGCGAGTCCCGCCGATGTACTTCCAGTGGCGGGGGACCGCGAAAAGAAGCTTGTCGGTAATGTTCGCGACGGTGCCGAACAGCCAGACTACAACGGCGATGGAGATGACGGCGGGCAGCACGACCGCGAGCCCGGCAAAGAAGTTCGTCCGCAGACGGGAGAGAGGGTCCGGCTTCATGAGGAGAGTCTAATGGCTCAGACCACGAAGTGAGCTGCGCTCGCCACCCGAGCCGCAGACAAAGGAGGAGTCGATCCTGAGCAACGGTTCAGGCGGGGTCGCGGTATCCCGAGAGCCAGTAGACGATCGCGAACATCACGCCGCTGAACACGATGCCGAACGCGAGATCGGTCGCGCGAAGGCTGCCTTCCATGAGAAAGCGGATAAGCAGCCAGAGCACGATGGCAGTGAATGCCGCGTAAGTAGCGCGACTCGTCTGGCTCAGTCTCAGGCTCATGTGTCCTCCTTCGCAACGGAAGTCCGCCGATACCTCCTCATTGTAGCGGAGCCGTTGTTCTTCACGATCACGCGACCAGGAGCACCAGCGCGTAGACGATGAGGTTCCAGCCGACGATCGAGAATGCGGCCGTCAGTTCCAGCTGCCGAGGCATTCCTCCGGGGTAGACGACCGGCCCGAGGTAATGTGTGATGAAGCCGTGCTCGTAGCCGGCTTCACCAGCCTTGCTGCGCAGCATCTTTTCCAGCGGCGTCAGAGGACAGGTCCAGCCGAAAAGGTTGACCACGGCGGACCAGGCGACAACAGGGACGTGGGCCCAGAGCCACCTGCTGTCGACGAATCCGAGGAAGCCTCCCATCACAGCGAACACCACGAAACAGAAGTGGACGAACAGCACCGACTCAGCACCGATCTTGTTCAGCATCGCAGCCATCCAGGCGTCCCGCCAAGCTTAACGCACCTGCGGGTGGGCGAAGCGTTTCAACGGAGCGTCAAACTGAACCAGCTTCCCGCACCCGACGTGCCACTTCGATCGCGACAGCAGGGGGAACGTGCAGGAGGACCACGCCGCCGTACGCGCGCTCCCACTCACCGCCGATCTGAGCAACGTAGTCGAAGAGTTCCCGTAACTCGGTCCATCCCTCGGTTGGAACGACGAGCTCGATCGTAACGTGCGTCGACGGCTCCGTGACCGCGACGAAACGCCAGATCTTTCCTTCGTCCACCAGCTCGACGACGTCGCCCCGTCGGGCCGTGGTGGCGCTGGCCAGAGGTGTCTCGCTCAGGCGGAACGTCGTCTCGCCGACTCGTTCGGTTTGAAGCTCTTCGGCGATTCCGTCATCGAAAAGGATCAACATCGAATCGTGTGCCTGCCTTGCGGCTACCGTATCACGCCCTGGCGGCCGGTCGTTGTGCGGGGCATGTTCTCCGTCACTCGGTTGCATGTGCCCCTGCCGGGGCACGACGTCTACGGCCGATGCAGTCCAGGGGTAGGCGCTGCGCGCCAACCCCTGGCTACCGGCAGCAGCGCCTACCGGCGCAGAAAGCGGAGTTCCTCGGTTCCTCGGGGTTCCTCGGAGTTCCTCGGAGTTCCTCGGAGTTCCTCGGGGTTCCTCGGTTCTTCGGGGTGGCGTGGCTGAATGGAACTGCGCGCGGGTCTCCCCTGCGCCGGAGGCGCTGTTACCGGTAGCCAGGGGTTGCGCGCGTGCGCGCTACCCCTGGAAACTCAGGAGAGCGAGATTGTGCCCCGGCAGGGGCACTTGCATGGCCCGAACGCGGGGGCTATGCGCGCACTCTAATTTGGCGTGATCGTGGTGAAGAGGTTCGACTCGTTGTTCGTAACCGAGGCGAACGTCCAGTAGCGAACGCCCGTTGCCAGCGGTTCGACGCGGATTCTCTGTCGCTCTCCGGCTCCGGAGGGGAGGAAGAGCGCGGCGAACCCTGGCACGATCCCGTCGGGAGTCGCTCCGGGAACGATGGTGATCTGCTCATGGAGTGGATCGGCACTGTCGCCGAATACCGCAACCGAGAACGGGCTCGGCTCTCCTGTGTCCGTGCGATAGATGCGTAAGGTCGTCCGCAGGGAGGGTCCAGTCGTGACGTCGATCAGCTGAGAGACTCCGGTGAGCATCTCGTGGGCCCGAACGGCTCGCAACTCCGTGCCGACTGCGTCTGCACCCCTCGAGAGCTCGCGAATCCGAACATGCACGGCGATCGCGGCCGCGTCACCGGTGAGAAATTCGATCATGATGCCCTGGCGTCCGTGTCCAAAGGCGAACCCGTAGGGCATGTGCAGAAGGGCGCCCGGTTGCAGCGTGTAGTCGAGTGGCGGATTGCAAACTGGGGATGAAGATGGACAGAGCCGTGGCGACGGAATGAACCTCGCCGCCGTCGTCCCACCGTTGAACAGTGTCACGGCTGCGGTCCAGCGCGAACCGTTCGCCCCCGGCACTTCGGCGAATGCGAGAGGAACCAGCACGCGCTCCTGTGCCTCCGCAAGGAGTGAGAAAAGCAGGATCATCAACGCCGCTGTCAGTCTCATGACCGTTTCTACGTGAGGCAATGCGGAGGCGTCCAGAGGAATCAGAGCGAGCTAGCGATCTCCTGTAGCATGTCCTGATATATCGCAGGAAAGACGATGCGTAAAGCCACCTTCACTCTCGTAACGCTAGGCCTGGTCACTCTCGTGGTCGTGATCGCTCGCAATGCCGCACTCGAGACGCCCGGCAGAGCGGTTCGCGATGAATGGCCGGGAGGGCTCGGTCCCCTCGATTCGGTTGAGGAGCGGTATCCGGCGCGGGCTCGAACCGAAGCGGCGGACGAGTTGCTTCGTATTGCGGCGGCGGCCGGGATGAGCCGCGAGACGCAACGACAGGGAGAAGCCGATCCGGTTCGTGATTACGTCACGGCTCAAATGGAGCGCGACGACCGCCTGATCGATCCTCCGTCGCCCGAACTGCATGCCTTCCTCGAGTCGCATCGCGAGACGATCTCGACGGCTCGGCGACATCTGCTGGAGGCGGAAGAGATCGCGTGGGAGGTCGAAATTGAGCGTGGCGCATCCGCGCCAGTGCTCGACCTGATCGCGTCCATGGGGCTCTCCCGCCTCCTGACCGCCAGTGCACTCGTAGCCGCTCGCGACGGATCGGCCGCGGCGTGGAATGACCTGCACGCCGCCTGGAAGGTAGCGCGTTCTCTCTGGGATCATCCGGAGCTGGTCTCGCGTCTTGTCGCGCTCGCGATCTCGAGACAGGTCACGGCAGCCTCTCGTCAGATGCCTCTGCCGGCACCGGCGTGGTTCGACGAAGTGAGGTATCTCGATTATCGCGAGCGGATGGGATCTGCGATGCAGGTTTCCACATGGCAGATGTGGCGATCGTTCGAGGAACAGAAGCAGGATAGCCGGCTCCACGGAAGCTGGCTGACGCGAATCGCCGACATACTCTGGCGGGATCCGCTTGGCAGCGTAGTCATCGCAGATTCGATCGAGCATCAGAGGGAAACGGTGCGCATCCTGATGGCGACGAGAAACTGTGCCTCTGACGGAGCAACGATGGTCCGTGAGCGGACGGATGCGGCGGCGTGGTGGAATCCGACTGCGGATATGCCGATGCCGAATCTCATCGGCGCCTGGCAGCGACTCTTCCGCTTCCGCGTGGAACTCGAGCTCGCAGAGCACGCTCTCGGACTGCGCAGCGGTTCCGCCTCCGATTGCGCCGACGCAGAGTGGATCGCATTCGATGGCGGGGTACGTCTCAGCCGGGATATCCCTCCGTCGGTGCCGGGACATACGGCCGTGCCGCTCGTCTTCCGGCGATGACCGAACCCAACCTGCCCACCGCTCGGCAGAAAGACTCGCGGTCAGTCGTCCCCGGTCCGCAGCGTCACGTCCCACTCACCGTCGCGGTCGCGACGGACCGTGACCTGCCACGGCTGGCAGCAGACGGGGCAATCCTGGACGTACTGCTGGCGTCCCGATTCCTCTTCATTGACGTCGAGCTCCGCCGGTTCACCGCAGTACGGACAGCTCACCTCGATGAACGTCACCATCGCGCTGCGCCCCGAGACCGGATGGCTTTTTTCTGCATTGGGCTCGGATGATAGACGGTCTCCGTCCCTGCGGATCGCATGCAGGCATGTGAGTCCTGTCACCTGCCAGCATGTGTGTTCGTCATCCCTCAGCGTTCCGTGCTGGGCTTAGGCTCACTCTCAGAGGTATCTCATGAACTTCACGATCAAGGTCGATCCTTCCACCTGGCAGCAGTACATCGCCTCGCCCATCAAGGGGAAGGCTCTGCTGCTCAACCCGTTCACGAACAAAGGCACTGCCTTCACTGCGCGGGAGCGCGACGAGCTCGATCTACACGGTCTGCTGCCGGCTCGCGTCACCACGATGGAGGAGCAGCTCGATCGTACCTACGAGAACTTCTCCTCGAAGCAGACGCCGCTCGAGAAGTTCATCTTCATGGCCAGCCTCCAGGACCGGAATGAGACGCTCTTCTACCGTCTCTGCCACGAGCGGATCGACGAGATGATGCCGATCATCTATACGCCGGTGGTAGGTGAGGCGTGTCAGAAGTACTCGCACATCTACCGTCGGGGACGCGGTCTGTACGTCAGCTACGATCAGCGCAACAACATCGAGAAGGTGCTGGCCAACTATCACACGACCAATCCGTCGATCATCGTCGTTACGGATGGAGAACGGATCCTGGGGCTTGGTGACCAGGGAGCGGGTGGGATGGGCATCCCGATCGGGAAGCTCTGTCTCTACACCCTCTGCGCCGGCGTCTCGCCGTACAGCACGCTGCCGATCACCCTCGACGTCGGGACCGACAATGAGTCGCTGCTGGCCGATCCGTTGTACATCGGTCTCCGTCAGCGCCGCGTGCGCGGGGAGGAGTATCAGAACTTCATCGATGCCTTCGTCGCCGCGGTGCGGCATGTCTACCCGCACGTGCTGCTGCAGTGGGAAGACTTCCTGAAAGGAAACGCGATCCATCAGCTCGAGCGCTTCCGCAGCCAGCTCACTACCTTCAACGACGACATTCAGGGCACGGCGGCGGTCGTTCTCTCCGGAATCTACGGAGGCTTGCGGATCACCGGGCAGACGATGCGCGAGCAGAAGCTGGTCTTCGCCGGCGCGGGAGCGTCGGCTCACGGAATCGCGGAGCTGTTCGTTGCCGCGCTCGTCGAAGACGGTGTTCCGGTGGACGAGGCGCGGCGCCGCATCTGGACGGTCGACACCAAAGGTCTGGTCACCAGCGAACGTGAGGGGCTGGAAGACTTCAAGGCGATGTTCGCACGCTCTCCGGAGGAAGTATCGAACTGGAAGTGCAGCGATCGCTCGCGTGTCACGCTCGAAGAAGTCGTCGCGAACGTCAAGCCAACGATCCTCATCGGCGTCTCCGCCACTCCGGGCACCTTCAACGAGAGTGTCGTGCGAATGATGGCCTCGGTCAACGAGAGGCCGATGATCTTCCCGCTGTCGAACCCGACGTCGAAGAGCGAGTGCACGGCGGAGGAGGCGATGGGCTGGTCGGATGGCCGCGCGATCGTTGCGACAGGGAGTCCTTTCGCGCCGGTCGCCCACGGTGGCAAATCGCTGCGCATCGGGCAGTGCAACAACGCCTTCATCTTCCCGGGAGTCGGACTCGGTGTCTGTGTCTCCCGCGCGACGCATGTCAGTGACGGGATGTTCCTCGACGCCGCGAAGGCGCTCGCCGCCAACGTGTCGCAGGCGGACCTCGATCGGTCGGCGGTCTATCCTGAGCTTACCCACATCCGCGACTGCTCGCACGCCGTCGCGAGTGCGGTTGTCCGGCGCGCGGTTGCCGAAGGTCTGGCCGAGCCGAGCGTGCTTCTGCAGCTCGAGAAGCGGATCAACATGGCGATGTGGTTCCCGGACTACCTCCCGATCCGTTATGAGCCGGCTACGGCGCCGACGTATTCGTTTGCGTGAGGAGAGGAAGAGGGCTAGGCGCTGTTCACAGGGATTACGATGACGTCGACGGTCACGTAGCGCCGTAGGCGCGATTGACTTTAGCCCAGGACGGAGTCCTGGGAAAACGTCGGTCCAGCAACAAACAGTCCCGTGGGGACGAAGTTAAGCCAACCAGGAGCGCCACAGACGTCGCGCGAAGCGCTTTGGAGTGCGGCGGCCTCAGACGCCGCTTTCACACCGCGAGCAGCCGCCCGAAAGTTCACCTGACGCCATACCTGGGCGCTCGAGATCGTCTCGGGAT
>DASVLC010000126.1:0-17699 GCA_036385045.1 Thermoanaerobaculia bacterium
CATCAACTAGAACTATCAAGAGAGAGCTGAAATGAGAGTCAAAGACCCAGGCGCGGGCTCGGGCGCGGGCGCGGGCCCGGGAGGAGAGATGAGCGTGCCGAGGAACACGATCCCCGACGGAAGAAGAGTGACAAGAGGGCCAGATGCACGTCGTGATCAAGGGAACTCGTGTTCGTCTCAGACCATTTTCACGATCTCGGTCGCAGGAATCACCGCATGACTCCCGACACTTTGCCAACGCCATCCCGGGCCCGCGCCCGCGCCCGAGCCCGAGCCCGGCCTCTGACTCACAGAACTCTGTCGTTCAGAAAAACAATAAGCGCCTAAAACTATGCAGAAACTCGCAGAAATCTGTGTCCGCCGGCCCGTCTTCGCGACGGTGATCATTCTGGCGCTCGTCGTCGTCGGAGCGTTCTCCTACCTGAAGCTGGGAGTCGATCGCTTTCCGAACGTCGAGTTTCCGTTCGTCATCGTCACCACCGTGTTGCCGGGGGCCGCTCCGGAAGAAATCGAGACCGAGCTCACCGACAAGATCGAAGAGGCGGTCAACACCATCGCCGGCATCGACGAGTTGACCTCGTTCTCCTCCGAGAACGTCTCGGTCGTCATGATCGGGTTCACCCTCGAGAAGGATCGCGACGTGGCGACCCAGGAGGTGCGGGACAAGATCTCCACGATCCTCGGAGATCTTCCGCTCGACGCCGAACCGCCGATCGTCCAGAACTTCGATCCCGGTGCCGTCCCCGTCGTGACGATCGCAGTCTCAGGTCCGGTTTCACCTCGCGATCTCTCCGAGTACGTGGACAAGACACTGCGCCGCAGGATCGAGACCGTGGCCGGCGTCGGCCAGGTGCTCGTGATCGGGGCACGTCCGCGGCAGATCAACGTCGTGGTCGACAATGCAAAGCTTTCGGCCCAGGGGCTCACCGCGGCCCATGTCGTCGGCGCGCTGCAGTCGCAGAACATCCAGATTCCCGGTGGCCGGGTGGAGCAGGGAATCCGTGATCTCACGTTGCGGACTTACGGCCGGGTCGAGTCGCCAGAGGAATTCGGTGCGATTCCGATCGCGAGTGTCGGCGGGACGACGATTCGTGTGCGCGACGTCGCCCGCATCGAGGATGCTGCGTCGGACGTCGAGTCGGCGGCCAGTGTGGCCGGCAAGTCAGCAGTCGTCCTGCAGATCCGAAAACAGTCCGGGACCAACGCGATCGACGTCGTGAATCGGATCAAAGAGCGCGTCGATGAACTGCGCCCTCAGGTTCCGGCCGGCTATCAGCTCGACATCATTCGTGATCAGTCGGAGTTCGTTCTCGCCGCCGTCGGAGCGGTCAAGGAACATCTGATCCTCGGGTCGATCTTCGCTTCGCTCGTGGTCTGGCTGTTCCTCTCCTCGCCACGCTTCTGGACCGTCCTGCTGATGGTTGGCTCGACGCTGCTTCTCTACACGCTCGTCTGGGGTCACGCGATCCCGCTGCCGAAGAGCATCGCCGTACCGATCGCCACCGTCATCGGCATCGCGATGTTCGCCTACTTCGCGAAGAAGTCGCGACCTACGCTGATCGCCGCCGTTGCGATTCCGAGCTCGCTCATCGCGACGTTCGCCGCGATGGCTTACATGGGCTTCACGCTCAACGTCATCACCCTGCTCGCGCTGACGCTCGCCGTCGGCATCGTCATCGACGACGCCGTCGTCGTACTCGAGAACATCTTCCGCTGGATGGAAGAGAAGAAGATGTCGCCGGCGCGGGCGGCCGTCGAAGGGACGAAGGAGGTCGGCCTGGCGGTCATGGCGACCTCTCTCTCCCTGATCATCGTCTTCCTGCCGGTCGCCTTCATGGGAGGGATCGTCGGGCGCTTCATGTACTCATTCGGCGTCACGATGGCGTTCGCCGTAGCCGTATCGCTCCTCGTCTCCTTCACGCTGACTCCGATGATGGCTTCGCGCTACCTGCGGCGCGAGGATCTGGCACATGGGGGAACTCGGCGCCAGGGCGTCTACGCAGCGATCGAGGGCGCCTATCTCAAGATGCTCGACTGGTCGATGGCGCACCGCTGGGCGATCGTCGCGCTGATGTTCGTCGTTCTCTTCTCGACGGTTCCGCTCTTCATGATCGTCGACAAGAACTTCCTCCCTTACGATGACGAGGGACAGTTCGCGATCACGATCCGTGCGCCTGAGGGAGCGAGCGTCAGCTCGACGCAGACGATCGCCGAGTCGATCGCCGCGCGCGCCCGCGAGCTCGACGGCGTCACGACCACCGTCGTTACCATCGGCGACGACCCGCAGAGAACTCTCAACCTCGGAACCGTCTACGTGAAGCTCGGCGACGCGGCGAAGAGGGACAACCAGTACGTGATCATGGATCGCGTACGCACCGAGATCCTGCCTCAGTACGAGAGACTGAACCTCCGGACGCAGGTTGCTCCGGTCAACGAGTTCGGCGGCGGCACCGACGCCGAGGTGATGTTCTGGATCGGAGGCCCGGACCTCGTGCAGCTCGATCAGTATGCCCGGCAGCTGGTGGATTCGATTCGCGATCCGAAACTCGGGACAACCGACGTCGATACGAACTTCATCGTCGGCAAGCCGGAGCTGGCCGTCCGCATCGATCGCGACAAGGCCGCCGACCTCGGCGTTCGGGTCCAGGACCTTGCGGCCACGTTGAACGTTCTCGTCGGCGGTCAGAAGGCGACGAGCTACTACGAAGGGGGCGAAGAGTACGAAGTCCACGTGCGCGCTGAAGAGGCGTGGCGGAACGACATCGCCGGCATCGCGCAGATCGAGGTCCCTTCGGCCACCGGTCAGACGGTCCGGCTGGCCGATCTTGTGACCATGGAGGAGGGCACCGGGCCTTCCGTCATCAATCGCTTCAACCGCCGCCGGATGGTCATGGTGCTCGCCAACCTGCAGCCGGGATACTCATCGCAGACCGTCATGGATCTGCTCGAGACGAAAGCGAAGGAGCTGAACATGCCGGCCAGCTTCTCGTACGGCTTCACGGGACGCGCGCAGGAACAGCAGAAGGCGGGGGTCAACTTCATGCTCGCCTTCGTCCTGTCGATCATCTTCATGTATCTGATTCTCGCTGCGCAGTTCGAGAGCTGGGTCCATCCGATCACGATTCTCCTCTCGCTTCCGATGACCGTCCCGTTCGCGCTGCTGTCGCTCGTGCTCCTCAACGAGTCGGTCAACATCTTCTCGTCCCTGGGAATCGTGGTCCTTTTCGGCATCGTGAAGAAGAACTCGATCCTGCAGGTCGACCATACGAATCAGCTGCGCCAGCGCGGGTTCGCACGACCGGAGGCCATTCGAGAAGCGAACCGCGATCGTCTCCGACCGATCCTGATGACGACCCTCGCCTTCGTGGCCGGGATGATTCCGCTCACGGTCTCCACCGGAGCCGGCGCCGCGACCAACCGAGCGATCGGCGCGACCATCATCGGCGGACAGACCCTCGTGCTCCTGCTGACCCTGCTCGCCACCCCGGTGCTCTACTCGCTCTTCGACGACGTTCAGGAGTGGTTCAAGCGCAGACGGCCTGCCCGCGAGACGGAAGAGGATACGGACGTGGCGGACGCGGCAGCGGTTTAGGGCGGACGCCGCCGAGGGGGCACGCACGGGGGGCGAGACGCCCCCGTGCGGACGGGGACGTCCGCGGTACGGCAGGCGGGGACGCCTGCGCTACGAGAGAAGCGAAGCGGCATGCGTAGCGCGGAGGTCCTCGTCCGCCGTACCGCGGACGTCCTCGTCCGCAGCGGGGCGTCTCGCCCCGCGGGTCCCGCCGCCCGTCCCCCGGGCGCGCGACGTGCGTGACCCCACGTTGCTGCCGGACGAACATCGCCTAGTATGCTCGGCTGGAGCAGCTCTCCCTGGGAGAGTCCCGCCGCCGCGAGACCGGTTTCAGCGCGGAATCGGAGGTGAACTGCTCCCGTTATGAGTTCGCCCCGAGACGGGACGTAACGTTTAGGCCGTCACCGCGTCCAAGTCGTGGCAGAGGAACGATTTCGAACAATGCCCGAGTTCATCCTGAGAGTCGGAACGCCGGACGGCGAAGTGACCGAACGCCAGGTCACAGCGAAAACGCTGCGCGCCGCGCGCGAAGAAATGCTCCGCCAGGGTCTTCACGTCTTCGACGCGCGGAGAGGAGCCGTCCGCGCCTCCGACTTCATCCCGCGCTTCGGCCGCGGGGTCTCGACAGAACAGTTCCTCCTGTTCAATCAGGAACTGCTGGCGCTCGTTCGTGCAGGACTTCCGATCGTCCAATCGTTCGACATCATGCTCGAGCGACAGAAGAACGTGCGATTCCGGGCGATCCTCTCGGAGATCCGCGAGAAGATCACCTCGGGCGTCGCTCTCTCCGATGCCTTCGCCTCCTTTGGAGATCTCTTTCCGGCTATCTACTCCACTTCGCTTCGTGCTGGAGAGCGCTCCGGTGATCTCGAAGGCGTCCTGAAACGCTTCCTTCGCTATCAGAAGATGATTGTGGCGCTGCGTAAGAGGGTAGTCGGCGCACTGATCTATCCGGTAATCCTGGTCGGACTCTCCTCGACGATGGTCTTCGTGATGCTGACGTTCGTCATCCCGAAGTTCGCCGAGTTCTTCGCCGGATTCGATGCCGAGTTGCCACTCTTCACCCAGTTGATGATCAATCTCGCGACAGGAATGCGAGAGAATGTAGTCGCCGTCGTCCTCGGCGCTGCGCTGCTCGCCTTCCTGCTGAACCGCTGGGCAACCACTACGGGCCGCATCACCTGGGATCGGGTCAAGCTCCGGATTCCATTCGTCGGCGGAGTGCTTCACCGATTTGCGATCATGCAGTTCACACAGTCCCTTGGAACGCTCCTGTCCGGCGGCACTCCGATGGTCCCCTCCATCGAGATCGCCTCGCAGTCGATCACCAATCAGCTGGTAGCCACGAAGATCGCCGGTATCGTTCAGAACGTCCGGGAGGGGGAGCCACTGTGGCGTTCGCTCGACTCAACCGGAGTGGTCAGTGACCTCGCGATCGAAATGATCAAGGTCGGGGAATCGACCGGGGCCCTGACGGAAATGCTCGCAAATGTGAGCGAGTTCTACGATGAAGAGATCGAGTCGAGACTCACCCGCATGGTTGCCGCGATCGAGCCCGTGATCCTCGTCTTCATGGGCGGCGTGATCGCCGTTCTCCTCTATGCTTTCTATCTTCCGCTTTTCCGTCTCTCGACGGTAGGAGGCGGATAGTGACCTCTCATCTCAATCGACAGCAACTGGCAGGCAGTCACTGACATATGGTTTCCGATCCTAACCGCACGCTCTACAAGAACGCCGACCCGTCGGGTGAGACCGAGCGCGCGCGCCGCCTCGCCGAGCAATACGGCTTTCCGTTCGTCACCCTGGACCAGTTCCAGATCGATCATCAGCTCTTCCGCGACATCCCCCTCGATCTGATGATGCGTTACCAGTTCCTCCCCGAACATCGGGAGAACGGCCAGATTGCGATCGTCGTCGGCGACCCGACCGATGTCCTCCGGCTGGACGAGTTGGAACTACTGCTCGGAGCACCGCTGAAGGTGAAGGTCGCTTCCCCGGCGGCGATCCGGGAGAAGCTGCAGAAATCAGAATCAACGCAGAGAGTTCTCGACGAGGCAACCGAAGGCTTTCGGATGCAACTCGTCAACGAGGATGCCGACGGCGAAGAGACCCTGACGATCGACACGATCACGCAGGACACCTCACCGATCATCAAGCTCGTCGACTCAATCGTCTTCAATGCGATTCAACGCCGTGCGTCGGACATTCACATCGAGACGCGGGACAACGAAGTCGTCGTGAAGTACCGCATCGACGGCGTGCTCTACGAAGCTCTCGATCCGATCGACAAGCGACACCACTCCACGATCATCTCCCGCATCAAGATCATGTCGGAGCTCGACATCGCGGAGAAGCGCGTGCCACAGGACGGCCGCTTCAAGCTTCGAATCACCGGGCGGACCATCGACTTCCGCGTCTCGGTCGTTCCGACCGCACACGGCGAGGACTCGGTCATTCGTATCCTCGACAAGGAGTCGATGAGCAAGGAGTTCAAGAGCCTCAGGCTCGACATCCTCGGGTTCGATGCCGACATGCTGACCCGCTTCAGAAAGTTCATCAAGGAGCCGTACGGCATGGTCCTGGTTACCGGTCCTACCGGTTCCGGCAAGACGACCACGCTTTACGCCTCTCTCTCCGAGATCCAGTCATCCGAAGACAAGATCATCACGATCGAGGATCCGGTCGAGTACCAGCTTCGAGGCATCACACAGATCCCGGTCAACGAAAAGAAAGGCCTGACGTTCGCCAGAGGACTCCGTTCGATCCTCCGGCACGATCCCGACAAGATCATGGTCGGTGAGATCCGCGACGAGGAGACCGCGCAGATCGCCGTTCAGTCGGCGCTGACCGGACACCTCGTATTCACCACCGTCCACGCGAACAACGTCGTCGACGTTCTGGGACGCTTCCTGAACATGAAGGTCGACCTCTACAACTTCGTTTCCGCTCTCAACTGCGTGCTCGCCCAGCGTCTGGTCCGCCGGATCTGCGACCACTGCCGGCACGAGGTGAAGTACCCCGACTCATTCCTGGTCGAATCGGGTCTCGATCCGGAGGACTACCGCACCACGACCTTCTTCGAGGGTTCGGGCTGTCTCGAGTGCAACGGAACCGGCTTCCTCGGCCGTTCGGCGATCTCGGAACTTCTCGACCTTTCCGACAAGATTCGAGGCATGATCCTCGACCGCCGTCCCGCCTCGGAGATCAAGAAGGCGGCCAAAGAGGAAGGGATGACCTTCCTTCGTGAGTCGGCGCTTCTCAAGGTCGTGGAAGGACGCACCACTTTGCGCGAGATCAACAAGGTGACCTTCGTCGAGTAAGAGAGAAGACATCCAGAAAACATGGCCAGAACCTATCCACCCGACGTCATCGTCCTCGACACGGACGCTCTCCTGCACGCGCGCTTCGGCCGTGGCCGCAATAGCCCCACGCTCGTTCATGCGAAGACGTACCGACTCGGCTCCGAGGCCTTCACCGCGGCTCCGGTCACCCCACGGTTCGTGAATCCCGCTGCGCTCACCGACGTGCTGCGCAAACTCCGTGCGGAGACTGGAAAGTGGGAAAAAGTATCCCTCCTTCTGCCCGACTCCTGGTTTCGCATCAACATCGTCGAGCTTCCCTCGCTCCCCGACAAAGATGATGAGGCACTCGACGTCGTGCGCTGGAGTCTCAAGCGGACGATTCCGGTCCCGCCCGAACAGCTTCGCGTCGCGTACACGGTGCTGTCGCGAAGCGGAACCACCACCACGGTGATGATTCTCAGCGCGATGGAAGAGACGGTCTCGGCGATCGAGGCCGCATTCCGAAGCGCCGGACTCAATGTCGTGCTGATCGAGCCGCTCGGAATCAACATCTGGAATGCGGTCGCTCTCAAGGAATCCGCCGGCAGCACTGCCGACCGCCTCTTCGTCTACGTTCGCGATACCGACTTCACGACCGCGGTGTTTCGCGGTGATCGCCCGCTCTTCATCCGCTCGCGCAATATCGGCCCGGAACGGTCGGTCGAGCATGAGATCAGGCTCTCGGCCGGATACCTGCGTGATTCTCTCGCGATCGACATCTTCGCGAGCTGTCACGTAGCCGGCGAGGGAGGACGTGCAATACACGAGACGCTGGCCACCGAATTCAATACGACCGTCCGCCCGGTGAATCTGCGCGACTTCGTCGAATCCATCCCCCCGGGCGTTCAGGGCTTCGAAGCCGAACTGACCGCCTGCACAGGAGTGTTCACCGGGTGAATCCAATCCATCTGAACCTGGCCTCACGCCCCTATCGGGACTACCGGCCCGTTTACGCCGTCGTGGTCGCGATGTCGCTCATCGCCGCGTTTCTGATGCTCAACAACATCGAGACGTACTACCGCTACATCAATGAGACGCAGACCACCCGAACGAAGATCGCCAACGTGGAAGCGCAGGCGCGTCAGGAACGGCAGAGCGAGGAGGCAGCGAAAAACCTGCTCTCCCGGCTCGATCTGGAGCGGCTCGATCAGCAGACCAAGTTCGTGAACGCACGCCTGATACAGCGCGCGTTCTCCTGGAGCACACTGCTCGACGAGCTCGAGTCGGTACTCGCCGACGACGTCCGGCTCACCGCGGTGACCCCGCGCTTCTCGGAAGAGGGGCCAATCGATCTCGTGCTCGCGTTCCAGTCGAAGTCGTCCAATGGGATGATCACCACGATCAACCGCATGCATGCCGACCCGGAGTTCAGTAACCCGTTCCCGAGTAACGAGACGCAGATCGAGGGCGGCTATACGTTCAACCTCACCGCGCGCTACCTGCCACCGAACCTCGCGCTCACCGCTTCGGAGGTGCGTCGATGATCTGGCGCGAGAAGCGGGTTCTCCTGGCGAGCCTGGCCGTGCTGCTGCTGGCCAACGTGGTCTTCTTCTTCACCTACAGGATTCAGTACCAGAACCGCCTCGACGCGCTCGACACGCGGCTCGAACAGGCGCAGCTGGAGCTCGAACGCGCTCGCAATGCGCGGACGATGACCGAGCGCACGCTGCAGAGCTACCGGCAGGTCGAGCAGGATGTGGTTCAGGTGTTCGACAGCCATTGGGCGACGCAGACGGAACGTCTCACTCCGCTCATCTCGGAAGTTAAGCGCCTTGCCGTAGCCAGCAGCCTGGTTCCCGCTTCCTACAGCTTTGCCCAGAGTCAGGGGACGACGCTCGCCGCCGCACGCAGGGAATCGCGGGCGTCGCTCGGCGCCAGCGAAGTAGGGATTTCATTCGTCGTACAGGGAACCTACGAACAGGTCAGACGTCTGATCAATCTGCTCGAGCTTTCGGAGCAGTTCGTGATCATCAACGGCATCAACCTCGCGCAGGCGGGCGACCGGACACTGACGCTGAATCTGCAACTGAAAACGCTTTTCCGTGACGACCCGCCAGCGGGCAGCACGAGGAACAACAGGCTGTGATGGACTGGACGAACTGGAAAACCTGGACCGCAGTGGCCGTGCTGCTGATCGCAGTGTTCGCGATCTACATCTTCGCCTCGCCCGATCCAGGCGACTCGGTACCTGCCTCACGACCTTCAACCGCGAAGTCGAAAGTCGCGACGACGACGCCCGGCGTCGAGCCCGTGAGACTCGACCTCCTCGAGGCAGAGAGCGGCAGCTACAGAAGCGACCGCAATCTCTTTGCGTATCGGGAGCCCCCGCCTCCGCCACCGCCACCGCCTCCCCCCGCTCCGGTCGCACCACCGGACAGGGACGGAGACGGCATCCCGGACTTCCGGGACAACTGTCCCGACGTCTACAACCCCGACCAGCGAGATATCGACGGCGACGGAATCGGCACCGCGTGTGACGAGAATGAGGTAGCCCCGCCACCTCCTCCACCCACACCGCCACAGTTCGACTGGAAGTTCATCGGCGTCTTCGGGCGGCCGCAGAATCAGATCGCCGTCTTCACGCGCGACAAGGAAATTCTGAACGTACGGGCGGGCGAAGTCATCGAAGGCAAGTTCATCCTGCGCCGGATCGGTATCGAGTCGGCGGAGATCGGATTCACGGGATTCCCTCCCGACGTCACCCGGCGCATTCCGCTCAGCGCACAGTGACATTTCGGCGGCCGCGACGTCACAACTCAAGGTATCGCCAAGGACAGAAGAAGACATGACTCGACTGAAAGCAATCGCTGCGACCGTCCTGATCTCGCTGGCTCTCTCATCGTGCACCAGCTACAACGCGTTCCAGCGGGCGCGTTCCGCGGAGCAGACCAGCGATTGGGACGTTGCTGTGGCCGAGTACGAGAGAGCTCTCGACGTCGACCCGACCAACCGCCAGTACAAGCTCGCACTCGACCGCGCCCGCCGCGAGGCTTCCCGCGTTCACTTCGAGAAGGGCAAGTCTCTCCGCGCGGCCGCGATGCAGGCAACCGGGAACGATCAGCTCCGACTCGCGCAGCTGGCCGCGACCGAGTTTCAGCTGACGGTGAGACTCGATCCGACCAACCAGTTCGCCGCCGTCGAGCTCGCCAAGTCCTTTCAGATGATCAACGACATTCAGCGCGCCGCCTACGAACAGGTGTCCATCGAGGACATCAAGCGTCGAGCCCAGGCCACGTCGATGACCAAGGCGCAGCCACCGCAGCTCAATCCCGCGTCTGACGAGCCGATCTCCCTCACCTTCTCCCGCGATACTCCGGTCAAGGATATCTACCGGGCCCTGGGCAATGCGTTCGGCATCAACATCGTCTTTGACCAGGCGGTCAAGGACGACCGCATCACGATCGAGCTCAGAGACGTCACCGCACAGCAGGCCCTCGAGCGTGTCATGCAGGCCGCCGGTCATTTCTATAAGGTGCTCGACGAGCGGTCGATCATTGTCGTCCCCGACAATCCGCAGGCACGACGCGATTACGAGGACCTCGTCATCCGGACGTTCTATCTCTCCAACGGCGACGCCGAGCAGGTCACAAACGTCGTCAGGACGATGATCGAAGCGCGCAACGTCTTCCCGCTCAAGGCACTCAACGCCATCACGATCCGTGACACCGCCGACAAGGTCAGAATCGCAGAGAAGATCATCGAGGCGAATGACAAGGCCCGCGCCGAAGTAGTGGTCCAGGTGGAACTGGTCCAGATGGACATGTCCCGCCTCCGCGACATCGGCATGGCGATCTCCGGCCCTGCCGCCGGTGCGGCCACTCCGTTCGTAACAGGTGCCGACGGCGCCCGTGTCCCCTTCACAGGCGGAACACTCAACGAGATCGCCCGCGTCGTTGGCAGCCTCAACGACCTTCGGAACAACGTCACCTTCACAATCCCCACCGCGACCTACTCGCTCCTCAAGACCTACGGCAACAGCGAGCTGCTCGCGAATCCGGAGCTCCGGATCTCGGAAGGGGAAAAAGCCACGCTGCACATCGGACAGCGGATCCCCGTTCCGGTCACCACCGTTGCTGGCTACAACCCCGGCAGTGGGAACAACCAGGGCAACAATCTCGTCACTCCCTACACGTCGTTCCAGTATCAGGACGTCGGAATCAAGGTCGCGATGGAGCCGCGCGTCCACCACAACCGCGAAGTGACGCTCAAGCTCACCGTCGAAGTCTCCAACCAGGGGAACCCGGTCGAGTTCGCGGGGCAGAGACAGCCGACCTTCGCCACCCGCACGATCGAGTCGACCATCCGGCTCAAGGACGGCGAGACCAACTTCCTCGCCGGCCTCATTCAGACCAACAAGGTCAAGAGCGAAGTAAAGACGCCGTTCCTCGGCGACATCCCCTTCATCGGCCGGCTGTTCACGAATGAGCATCGCGACGAGACGCGCACCGACCTCGTCCTGACAATGACGCCTCACATCATCCGCATTCCGGACATCACCGAGGAAGACCTGGCGCCGATGTGGGTGGGCACGGGAACCAATCTCACCTTCCGCGGTGTCTCGCCGCGGATCGAATCGCAGGCCGGAACCTCCGATCCGTTCGTTCCCGGTCGCTCGGAACAGCAGTTCAACCCCCCGCCGGGAGCACGGCAGTTCAACACCAACGGAGGAAGCTACGCCGTTCCACCGGCTCCGCAGGGGGGCGCTCCGACCGATCCCTTCCGGACGCCTCCTCCGCAGCAACTGCCGCCGCCGTCCAACAACCCTCCGGACATCAACAGACCCGACTCGATGTCGTCGCAGTCGATCGTCGAGCCTGATGCCGCCGCAATGCGTCTGGCCCCACGTCTCTCTCCCCAGCCGGCCACACTCGCGCTGAGCCCCGGCGAGACCAAGATGTGGAACATCATCGGAATGGACCTCGAGGGACTCTCGGCGCAGGAGCTGGTCTTCCGTTTCGACCCGCGCGCGATGGACATCACCGACGTGTCGATCGGGCATGCGGTCGTTGTAGATCCGGCGGCTCCTCCGGCTGTGAAGGTCGACAGTAACAACGGCCGGATCACGGTGCGTAACACGAACGCTCAGCCGCTGAAGTTCGTCGGAGGAGGGCTCGTTCTCGCACTCCGTGTACATGGGGGCACGACCGGCGAGACCTACCTGATTCTCGAAGATCCGCTCTTCTCCAATGGCAGCGGACAGAACGTCATCACCGCGATTTCCGGCGGGAGGGCGAGGGTCGAGTAGCAGATGATCGCGAAGCTCAGAAATCGGAACGGCGGCTTCACGATCGCCGAGCTCGTCACCGTGGTCGCCATCATCGGCATCCTCGCGGCGGTCGCTCTGCCGGTGGCCCGTTTCGGCATTCGGCGCCATCAGGAAATCGAGCTTCGTGACCGGCTTCGCAAGATCACCGATGCGATCGACCGCTACCACGAGCTCATGACGATCCAGCAGACCCCCGGCCAACCCGGCCAGCCGCCCGCGAACGTCCCGGCCCAGATGCAGGCCCTCGGTTCGGACGGCTATCCGAAGGACCTCGACGAGTTGCTCGCAGGAGTGAAGATGGCGGATGGACGGGTCGTGCGTCTCATCCGCGAACGCGATCTCATCGATCCGATGACCGGCCGCAAGGAGTGGATCACTCTGTCGACGACGGATGATCCCGAAACGTCGTTCAGCGACGACAACAATGTCTACGAGGTCCATTCGACCTCCACAGCGCTCTCGCTCGACGGGAAAACGCGATACAACGAATGGTGAGCGCACGATGAGTCACGAACCTCGAGAGATCGACATGCAGAACGCTTCGAAGCCTGCGGCTTCGCCCAAGTCCATCAGACGCTCGCTCCAGTCGGGCTTCTCATTGATCGAGCTGATCGTCGTCGTCACGATCATCGGCATCCTTGCGTCTGTCGCACTCGTGAACGTCAGATATGCGCAGAGAAAGGCTCGCGAGGCCGCACTGAAGGACAACCTCTTTCAGATGCGGAAATCGATCGACAACTTCTACGCCGACAAGCAGCGCTACCCCGGAACGCTCGAAGAGCTCGTCCCGAACTACCTACGACGGCTACCCGTTGACCCGATCACGGGACAGGTCGACTGGGAACCGATCATGGATGATCCGATGGACGAGATGGCTTCCAATCCCGATCCCCAGGCGATCTCCGAGCCGGGAATCATCGATATCAGAAGTGTCGCCGAGGGGTCGACACTCGAAGATGTTCCCTATCAGGACCTCTGACGAGGATGTCTTCGCGCCAGACAGTTCGCTCGTCGCATGACCCGGTTGCATCGCCGTCGCAGCCGACTCGTGCACGTTCGGAAAGTGAAGAGGGCTACACGCTCGCCGCTCTGATCGTCCTGATGACGATCATCAGCATCATCATCGCCTACACCGTTCCTCAGCAGTGGTCTCTGGTGATGCGACGTGAACGGGAACGTCAGACGATTTTCCTGATGAAGCAGTACGCGCGAGCGATCAACGCCTGGCAGACGAAGCATCAGAGTCCTCCTAACAGTCTCGAGCAGCTTCAAGACGCTCGAAAACCGCGCATGATCCGCGGGACCGGACAGTGGCCGTGCCCGCTCACCGGCAACGTAGACGACTGGATCCTCGTCCCGCCAACCGCCATTCTCCCAGGCGGAGGCGCCCCACTGGCACAGGGGAACTTACCCGGCGGGGGGTCCCCCACCCAGCCTCCCAGACAGCCCGATCCCGGACAGCCAGCGCCCGGGCAGCCCGCACTCGCTGCAGGCAGTCGTCTCAATCCCGAGGCATCGCCGGAGGATTACGAAGGCCCTTTCATCGCCGTGAGGCCACGTGCAAAAGGGAAGAGCATGATCGCTCTCAACGGCGCCGAAAACTATGAGGAGTGGGTCTTTACAGTGGCCGACCTCCAGGCCGAAATTCAGGCGCGCCGCACCGCCGCCAGCCTTAAATGACCGCCGTTTCTGGCGAGCCGGGCGCCCTCTGACCGTACGGGCGCCGCAATCCGACTACAATCCGACTCCCATGAGCGACGCCCCCACTTCAGTGTCGAAAACAGTCCTGCCGTCCGGTCTCACAGTTCTCGTCGAGACCCTCCCCTACGTCCGTTCCGCCGCTCTCGGGTTCTATCTCCGAACGGGCTCCGCGGTCGAGCTGGAGGAGCACGGCGGTGCGTCGCATTTTCTCGAGCACCTCGTCTTCAAGGGGACCGAGCGCCGCAGCACCGCCGACATCGCGCAGGTGATCGACATCCTCGGCGGCGATGTCGATGCCTTCACCGGCAAGGAGTACACCTCCTTCTACGCCCACGTCCTCGACGAGCAGGTCCCGGTCGCCCTCGACCTCCTCACCGACATCCTCACCGCTCCACGATTCGAGAGTGCCGACGTCGAGATGGAGCGGGGCGTCATCCTCGAGGAGATCCGGATGGTCGAAGATACGCCGGACGATCTCGTACACGAGCTCTTCGTGACTTCGTTCTGGCCGGATCATCCGCTGGGTCGTCCGATCCTCGGCACTGAGGAGACGATCTCGCGGCTCGCTCGCGAGAAGATCATCGAGCACTACGAGGAGACGTTTCAGCCATCGAACGTCATCCTCGCCGCCTCCGGGAACATCAGGCCGGAGGAGATCATCCCGTTTCTCGAATCGAAGTTCCCGGTCACGTCGCGAGTGCCGTTCCGCCGCGAGTGGAGCACTCCGACGCCGAAACAGCATGTGATTCTCCGCGAGAAGCACGAGCTCGAACAGGTTCATCTCCTGCTCGGCTCGCGCGGCTTTCCGCAGCAGCTCGAGGAACGCTACGCGGCCGCTCTCTTCAACACCGTCCTCGGTGGCGGGATGTCCTCCCGCCTCTTCCAGCGCGTGCGGGAGAAGGAAGGGCTGGTCTACAGCGTCGCCTCGTTCCACAACGGACACCTCAACGGAGGTTACGAGGCGGTGTACGCCGCCTGCGTGCCGAAGAATCTCCCTCGCGTCCTCGAGATCACTCTCGAGGAGATGAAGAAGATCCGCGCGGAAGGAGCGACTCCGAAAGAGCTGGCCGACGCAAAGCTGCATCTGAAGGGCTCGATCCTCCTCTCACTCGAGTCGACGACCAGCCGGATGTCGGGGATTGCTCGTCAGGAGTATTACTTCGGCTGCCAGTACTCGGCCGACGAGATCATCGAGCACATCGACCGTGTGACCGTCGAAGACATCCAGAGCGTCGCGACGGCGATCGTCGATCCCGACTCTCTCTCTCTCACCCTGCTCGGCGACCTCGACGATCCCGGCATCACGGCCGAAGAGTTGCGACAGTCGGTGGCGTGAGCGAAGCGGTTCGTGCGGAAGAACACTCCTGACCTGCCGAGCGGGCAGCGCCACGACGTAGTACCTCGCTTCTCGCGAGACTGACGCCTCTCATTCCGAGCCAGGGAAGGCGCGGGCGCCGCGGCTGAGGAAAAGAAACTCGGGTCCGTCGTGCACGAAGGTGCACGGGGTTCGTAGCGCAGGCGTCCTCGCCTGCCGTATCTCGGGGACGTCCTCGTCCGCAGGGGGCGTCTCGCCCCCCGCACCCGCAACTTGCTCGCGTGTGGCCGATGGCGCAGCCCCTCACCCGGCCCTCCGGCTTCGCTCAGGCCACCCTCTCCCCGCTAAAATCGCGGGGAGAGGGGCGACAAGTCGGGTGATGGAATCCCCACGTTGTGAGCATCGTGAGCAATGCGCGTCAGATTGGCCTGCGCACATGGCCTCATGCGTACGCGCTTAAACCCGCACAAACACCGGGAGTTTCTTAGAGCGCCGGAGCCCCGTGGGTGGGTGTGCGGGTGTGAGGGGCTCGGGGTCGACGGTTTCTCAGACCTTCATCGGATGGGCACCTGACGGCGACCACCGGCTACATGCCGCGGCCCCGGCGTCAGTGAGCCGGAATGAGGCTCTCTGCCGGGGAGCGGACGCCCGTGCGTCCACAGGACGCTTCAGTACAATGACGCAATCACGAGACCTTGACGTTTCAGCTGCAACCCCAACAAAGCGACTGCACTCCGGCAATGTCCGTCCGCGCTGCGTGAAGAGCACCGGAAGGCAGTCCTTGGCGTTGTATCAGGAGCCACTAATGAATCAGCAATGGAATCGAGCCTTCGCAGTTCTGCTCACCCTGGGCCTTTCGTGCGCTGTCTTTTCGTTGGCGTACGCGGAGCTGTCCGGTCCCTTCGGAGGGCCGGGGTTCGAGCACGGAGACGGCACCGCAGCGCGATTCCATGGGGACACCTACGTTACAGACCGGGGAAACGATTCCATCAGGAAGGCCACCTCTGCCGGCAGCGCGATTTTCATTGCGGGACAGCCTGAATCGCCGGGCAGCGAGGACTATCCGTGGGGGTTCAGCGATGGATCGATCGCCGAGAATCCCCCCTACACCTTCACGCACTTTGCCGGATCGACGGGCGGGCCAGGTTGGTTCGACGGAACGGGAAGCGCCGGACGCTTCTCCGTTCCAAGTGGTGTAGCGACGGACGGAAGCGGGAACGTCTATGTCGCTGACTATTACAACCACACGATCCGGAGAATCACACCTGCGGGAGCGGTCACGACGCTCGCGGGTCTGGCGGGGAATGCCGAAAGCGCCGATGGAACCGGAAGTGCCGCGCGGTTCAGGTATCCAACCGGGGTAGCGACAGATGGAAGCGGGAACGTCTATGTCGCTGACCAGGGTAACCACACCATCCGGAAAATCACACCCACGGGGATGGTAACGACGCTGGCGGGTCTGGCGGAGTCCTGGGGAAGCGCCGACGGAACAGGAAGCAGCGCGAGGTTCCACGGTCCAACCGATGTGGCAACGGATGGAAGCGGGAACGTGTATGTCGCTGACTACAATAGCCAGACGATCCGGAAGGTCACGCCTGCGGGAGTGGTGACGACGCTCGCGGGTCTGGCGGGAGGTGGGGGTAGCGCAGACGGAACAGGAAGCGCAGCCCGTTTCAACTATCCATCCGGCGTGGCGACGGATGGAAGCGGGAACGTCTATGTCGCTGACCCATCCAACCAGACGATCCGGAAGATCACGCCTGCGGGTGTGGTGACGACGCTCGCGGGCCTGGCGGGGACTTCCGGGAGCGCGGACGGCTCAGGAAGCGCCGCGCGCTTCTACGGTCCATCCGGCGTGGCGACGGATGGAAGCGGAAATGTCTATGTCGCTGACTATCGCAACCACACGATCCGGAAGGTCACACCTGCGGGAACGGTGACGACGCTCGCGGGTCTGGCGGGGACTTCCGGAAGCGCGGACGGATCAGGAAGCGGCGCGCGCTTCAACGGTCCAATCAGCGTGGCCACCGATGGAAGCGGGAACGTCTATGTCGCTGACCCATTCAACCAGACTATCCGGAAGGTCACCCCCGCGGGGGTGGTGACGACGCTGGCGGGCCTGACTGGAACCGTGGGTAGTGCGGACGGAACGAAGAGCGCAGCGCGCTTTTCGTATCCAGCTGGTGTGGCCACCGATGGAAGCGGGAACGTCTATGTCGCTGATCAACAGAACCACACGATTCGGAAGATAACGTCTGCGGGAGTGGTGACGACGCTCGCGGGTCTGGCGGGGTCTTTCGGAAGCGCGGACGGAACAGGAAGCGTCGCTCGCTTCGATTCTCCCACCGGTGTTGCGACGGACGGAAACGGGAATGTCTATGTCGCTGATCCACAAAACCACACGATCCGGAAGATCACCCCTGCGGGAGTGGTGACGACGCTCGCGGGTCTGGCGGGGGTTTTCGGAAGCGCGAATGGAACAGGAAGCGCGGCTCGCTTTTTCTA
>DASVLC010000127.1:0-3291 GCA_036385045.1 Thermoanaerobaculia bacterium
CAACCTGCGGTTTTGGAGACCGCTGCTCTGCCAGTTGAGCTATTGGCCTTTAACTGCGCAAACTGCTGAGAAGACGGAGTCTTCTCGGGAAATTCCCGTGATCCATTTCGCCTCAGGGGCGCGGAGGCCATCGAGCCCACCGGCATCAGGGCTCAGAGTCCGCAGACTCATGACCGCTGATGCTCCATCGCGCCGCCTTCCGGCAGGCACCCTACTTGGTTTCGCGATGGACGGTGCGCTTCCGCTCGTGCCTGCAGAACTTCTTCAGCTCGAGTTTCTCGGTCATCGTCTTCTTGTTCTTGGTGGTGGTGTAGTTACGCCGCTTGCACTCGGTGCACTGGAGCGTGATGATCTCGCGTGTGGCTGCCATTGGTCCTTCTCCGAAGGAAATTGAAAATTGAAAATTGAAAACTGAAAGGGCTCAGGCCGGCTTTCAATTTTCAATTTTCAATTTTCAATTTCTCATTTTTCCTAAGTCTGGAGCCCTCGACGAGATTTGAACTCGTGACCCCGTCCTTACCAAGGACGTGCTCTACCCCTGAGCTACGAGGGCTAACTTGCTACGCAGAATTGAAAATTGAAAATTGACAATTGAAAAAACCACGGGCAACCGGCCCCTTTTTCAATTTTCAATTTTCAATTTTCAATTCCGATTCTCCAATACTGGAGCGGGAGACGGGACTCGAACCCGCGACCAACAGCTTGGAAGGCTGTGACTCTACCAACTGAGTTACTCCCGCGCGATCTGCTTCGCAGAATTGAGAATTGAGAATGAAGAATCGAGACTTGGCCATCGCCTCATTCTCAATTCTCACTTCTCAATTCTCAATTCCTACCTGGTGGAGAGTGGAGGATTCGAACCTCCGTAGGGCGTGGCCCGGCAGATTTACAGTCTGCTGCTTTTGACCGCTCAGCCAACTCTCCCCTTTGATCCTGCTGCCGGTTGGCAACCATCAGACCTCGGAGTGATCGAGAACTGACGGCTGCTAACCGAGGGGTTGGTGCTGGGGCTGGCGACGGGACTCGAACCCGCGACCTGCTGATTACAAATCAGCTGCTCTACCAACTGAGCTATGCCAGCACCAAATCTATGATTTCAAAGACACATTCAGCCATGTTCATTCCGGTGAGCAGAGGAGTACCTTCTGCGGCGGACGGCCGAGGGACTGCGGGTTATAGCAGAGTGCCAAACCTGACGCAAGAGCGGGTTATTTCTGGAGGGCCGAGGGCTGAGGGCCGAGGGCTGAGGGCTGAGGGGCCGGGCAAGCGGATAGCCCCCTCGGCCCTCGGCCCTTGGCCCTCCCGTCGACTACTACCTCGTCTGCCGAACGACTTCATAGCAGAGCACGGCCGCGGCGGAGGCAACATTGAATGAATCGACGTGGCCGAACATCGGGATACTGACCGTCCGGTCGCAGTGCTCGAGCACGTTCCGGCGGACGCCCTTTCCCTCGCTGCCCATGACGAGCGCTACCTTGCCGGTGAAATCGATTGAGTCGGCGCGGTCGCCATCCGCGGCAGCTGCATAGACCCAATACTCCTTCTTCTTGAGCGCCTCGATCGTCCTCGCCAGATTGGTCACCCGCGCCACCGCGACCCACTCGGCGGCACCGGCGGAGGCCTTGATCGCTGTCGGTGTCAGCCCCACGCTCTCGTGTTCCGGAGTGACGACGAGGTGAACGCCGAACCCATCCGCGACACGGAGAATCGCGCCGAAGTTCTGCGGATCTGTAATGCCGTCGAGGATTAGAACGAAGTTCGTCTCCTCTCTCTCGATCACCTCGTCGAAGTCGGCGTAGATCGCGTCGCTGACTTCCGCTGCGACTCCGTTGTGAACGACCCGGCCGGCGAGCCGGTCGACTTCCGAGGCGGCCAGCATCCGGACTGTTACCCCGGCATCTTTCGCCTCCCGGATGATCCTCTCCATTCGCGCGCTCTGGTTGCGAACGATGGCGACGTACCGGACGCGGCCGGGGTTCGACCGGATGGCCTCGAGAACAGGATTGGCACCGTAAACGATCATGATTCTGCGGATGGTAACTGGTTACGGACTGGCGTTTGTCTCGCCAGCCTTCTTGCGATCCCCGGCCCTTCGTAGACGAATGCCGTGTACACCTGAACCAGGTCTGCACCAGCCTCACGTTTGGCTGCGACGTCGTCGGCTGAAAATACGCCTCCCACCCCGATCAGCGGGTAGTCCGGGCCGACACGCGCGCGGACTCTTGCGAGGACTGCTGTCGATCTGGTCATCAGTGGGCGTCCGGAGAGTCCTCCTGCTTCCACCATGCCCGGCAGCCGGTCGAGCGTCGTGTTCGTGCAGATCATGCCGTCCGCCAGCCTCCGACCGACGTCGCTGATTTCGTCAATCTGAGCCTCTTCGAGGTCAGGCGCGATCTTCACGAGAATCGGTCCGCGGCGGACCGACCGTACCGCCAGGAGCAACTCCTCCAAATGCTCGGGGCGCTGCAATTCGCGGAGGCCGGGCGTGTTCGGCGACGAGAGGTTCAGCACCGCCGCGTCGGCGTACGGCGCCACCCGTCGATAGCATTCGACATACGCGGCCGTCGCCCGATCGAGAGGCACATCCCGGTTCTTCCCGACATTCACCAGGAGCGGCACCATCCGCTCCCATGAGGCAAGCCGTTCGGCAACCGCGTCGGCACCGTCATTGTTGAACCCCATCCTGTTGATCAGCGCCCGCTCGGCCGGATAGCGGAACAACCGCGGCCGCGGGTTCCCCGGCTGCGGCCGGAGCGTGACCGTGCCGACCTCGACGAACCCGAAGCCAATGGCCGCAAGGAACGGCATCATCGTGCCGTTCTTGTCGAATCCTCCGGCGATGCCGACGGGCGAGGGAAAGCGCAGCCCCCACAACTCGCGCGCGGCAGCAGCCGGTGGCCGGCAAGACCGCTCGATCATCCGCATGACGACGGGGATCTGCTGCAGATGTTCGATCTGGGCGGTCGCGAGCTCATGCGCCGCCTCCGGGTCGAGGTGGAAGAGCAGGCGGCGCAGAAGCGGGTAGATCATGTCGCCAGAATCCGCTCGACACGCGCGAGCGGCGAGAGCACAGCAGGATCGACCTCACTCGCGTGCAGCAGGAGAGGAATCGACCGTACGAGCTCCGGGCCATGCTCCATCCCTGTGATCGCCAGGCGCAACGGCATGAACAGCGACTTCCCCTTCGTGCCGGTCGAGACCTTGAGCCTCTCGACCATTTCCTTGTAGGCCGGCTCATCGGTCGGCGTCCCATGAGCGCGAAGCTCCTCCGCGAGCTGTTCGACGAAACCG
>DASVLC010000128.1:0-2183 GCA_036385045.1 Thermoanaerobaculia bacterium
AAAGCAAGGCGACCTGTTCTAGAAGTTCCTCGGAGTTCCTGAGTTCCTCGGAGTTCCTCGGAGTTACTGAGTCCTCGGAGTTCCTCGGAGTTCCTCGGTCCCGTTCAGGTGTCTCTCTTTCGTCTGTCATCCTGAGCCGCCGGAACCCCGAGGGTGGGGGCGTGGGCGGGAGGGGTGGAGGACGGTCGAAGGATCCCGTCATCGACGACCGGGCAGAAAGCACCGCCCAACCCACCCTGGCGCATGATCAAGGGATCCCTCTCCGTCCTTCGCCCCTCACACGCTCCCACCCCACCCACGGGGCGCCGGCGGCTCAGGATGACAGGCGCCTGGTCAGGCTCGCCGGAACTCACCCCTTCGCATGGCGGGCTTTGGCGAGCAGGATCATCACGCCGAAGATCGGATCCTTCGATCCTGCGGCCCGCACGACCTCCCAGTTCTCCGCGATGTACCGGTCGACGTAGGCCACCACATCGCTCAGCATCACCTGAAGGTAAGGCACCGGCAGGTCTGTCGATGTCCCGAAGGCGACGAGACGAACGAGATGTCCGGCGCGGGTCTCTACGCGTCCCTTCAGGAGGAGCGCGCGCGCATAGGCATGCGCGTCCTTCGCCTCACAGCAGCCGAAGCGCCGCAGGATCTTGGCGACGACCTCCGGGTCGGTAGCGCTTTCGTTGATCTCGGCACGTCCCTCTTTCACCTCGCCGATGATCATGTCGGCTGTGTCGCCAGGGACACGCAGCACCGTATCGGTCGTGAAGTCGGGTTCACCGCCGGGAAGATGAAACGCGGCTACGTCCACTTCCGTCAGTGTCCGCATCGTTCCATCACCGAGCCTCCGCACGACCGGATACTCGGTGATGGTGAAGTAGCCATTCAGCTGGAGGTAGGCTCGGACGAGCGCCACGGCGTTATCCATACCGGACTTCTACTTCAAGACGACCATTGGCGTCACGTCGAAGCTGTCCGAGGGTTCGTCGGGTTGTTTGCGTCTTTTCATCGCCTCCTGCGTCTCTGACGGCAAGCGATTAGCCACCGGGTTGTCCGGTAGCCCTTGCATCTCGCCATGGAAACAAGAGGAGGCATTCTCATGACAGTAAGCAGCACAGCAACCGCAGCGCCAGACAAGCTCGGACACGTAGTGGCTTCGATCCCGCCGGTGCCGGATGATCCGATGATCGACCGGGCGCGTACGATCTGGACCACGGGTGACTTCGGCAGAATCGCCGTCGGTTATGCCTCGGGAGCGGCGGCGTTCGTCGATCGCCTGTCGATCCGGCCAGGCGAGACCGTGCTCGACGTCGCCTGTGGCACCGGGAACCTCGCACTCCCGGCCGCGAGAAACGGTGCCCGGGTCACCGGCGTCGACATCGCTCCGAATCTCATCGAAGCGGCGCGCGACGCGGCTGCAGCGCAGTCACTCGATATCCGCTTCGACGTCGGCGCCGCCGAGGCGCTCCCCTATCCCGACCGCTCCTTCGACACCGTCATCAGCATGTTCGGGGTGATGTTCGCGCAGCGTCCGGAGCTTGCGTTCTCTGAGCTCGTACGCGTGACGCGGCCGAATGGCAGGATCGTGCTCGCCAACTGGACTCCGGGCGGATTCGTCGGATCGATGCTTCGCACGCATGCCGCCTATGTCCCCGCTCCCGCCGATGCCCCGAGCCCACTTTCATGGGGTGACCCGTCGGCCATCAGGCAGAGGCTGACGTCCCACGCCGAGCTCCTGAGCGGAGTCAATCTGACGCAACGGACGATCGAGCTTGCGTTTCCTCTTGCCCCTGACGGTGTCGTCAAACTCTTTCGTGAGCAATACGGTCCCTCGGCCCGGACATTCAACGCGCTCGACGCGGAGTCAAAAACCGCGCTCTTCGCGGAGTTGCTGGAGCTCTGGCAGTCCCGCAACACGGCACCTCCTGGCGCAACCGCAGTCGTCGCCGAGTACCTCGAGCTTCAAATCGACATGGCCTGATACGAATCGAGTCTGTGTTTATGCGGGGCTTAGCGCTCCATTCCGCGCAGGCGAAATCGACGCATTCTGAGCCGTCACCCACTGGCCGACTTGTCGCCCCTCTCCCCGCGATTCTAGCGGGGAGAGGGTGGCCCTGAGCGAAGCCGAAGGGCCGGGTGAGGCCGTGCAACCCGCCACAAGCGAGCAAGTTGCAAGTGAAGGGCGATTGTTC
>DASVLC010000129.1:0-3243 GCA_036385045.1 Thermoanaerobaculia bacterium
CTCGACGGCGGCCGCATCTCGATCGCCGCGCTCTCCATTGGAATCGCAAGGGGAGCCTACGAGGCCGCGCGCGACTACGCGAAGCAGCGGCTCGCGTTCGGCAAACCGATCGCCGAGTTTCAGGCGATTCAGTTCATGCTCGCCGACATGGCGACCGAGATCGAGGCCGCACGCCTGCTCACGCATCGCGCCGCAACGATCAAGGACGCAGGCGAGCGCGTCACCCAGTTCTCCGCGATGGCAAAGCTGTACGCTTCCGAAGTCGCGGTGCGTGCGACCGAAAAAGGCGTCCAGATCTTCGGCGGCTACGGCTTCATCAAGGAGTTCCCTGCCGAGAAGTTCTATCGTGACGTCAAGCTCTGCACGATCGGCGAGGGGACGAGCGAGATTCAGCGGGTCGTGATCGCCCGGAATCTGCTGGCGGCAAAGTAGACGATCCGCGCACCTTCTGCCGCTGAGGCTCGGTGTGCTGAATCCGATCAGCTCTCAAGAATGAACATCGAACCGATCATCGAAGGAGTTCTTACCGGACGGTCTCGTGCGCTCGCGCAGGCGATCTCCCTGGTGGAGTCTCATGACGAGCGAGCGACCAGGCTCATGGCCGAGGTTTATCCGGCCACAGGAAAGGCGCGGATTCTCGGCATCACCGGCTCGCCGGGTGCCGGCAAGTCGACGCTCGTCGCTGCACTTGCCAAGCATTACCGCGCATCTGGAAAGCGTGTCGGCATCATCGCGGTCGATCCGACCTCGCCGTTTACCGGCGGCGCCATTCTCGGCGACCGCATTCGGATGTCCGATCTCTACACGGACCGCGGCGTCTACATCCGCTCGATGGCGACACGCGGCTTCCTCGGCGGTCTCGCCGGTACCACCAATGACGTCGTCGACATACTGGACGCCGCCGGCTTCGACATCGTGCTCGTGGAGACCGTTGGTGTCGGACAGGATGAAGTCGAAGTCGTCAGGACGGTGCAGACGAATCTCGTCGTTCTGGTTCCGGGCATGGGAGATGACATCCAGGCGATCAAGGCGGGAATCATGGAGATTGGCGACGTCTTCGTCGTCAACAAGGCCGACCGGCCCGGCGCCGACAAGACCGTCACGGAAGTAACGATGATGATGTCGCTCGTCGAGGAGCATGGCGACTGGGTACCTCCGATCGTCAAGACCGTAGCGTCTCGAACGCAGGGTATTGAAGAGCTCGACGCAGCAGTCGTCAGCCATTTCGATTACCTGGCCGCCTCGGGCGAGCTCGACCGGCGCAACCGCGACAGGGTAAGAATCCGTATCGAGACCCAGCTGAAGGAGCGATTCATGTCTCAGCTCATCGGCGGCACCATTCCTCGAGAGGAGTATGAATCGGTACTCGAAGACGTACTCCGCAAGCGCGATAACCCACACGACGCCGCCGAGCGGATGCTCGGTCGCGTGAAATTCTGATTCGCGTCGCTCAGACGCATCCGAAATGAATACAATCCACGACCCATGAAGAAAACCGGACAGAACGATCAACTGACACTCGCCGGCACCGAAGAGGCCGAGATCCTCGGCAGGCTCAGCGAGCGGGTGGAGAAGGCCGTAGTGACGATCCAGGAGCTCCGCCGTGAGCGCGACCAGCTGCGCGGCCGCGTCACCGAGCTCGAATCACGGCTCACCGACCAGGACCAGGCCAACTCACGTCTCGAAACCCTCGAAGAAGAGCAGGAGCGCCTCCAGCAGGAACGAGGAGAGATCCGCAACCGGATCGAGTCGATCCTATCGAACCTGGAAGCGTTGGAGCTCGAGGCATTAGAGGACGAGTAGTGGGTTAGCGGCGGAATTGAAAATTGAAAATTGAAAATTGAAAACGAGCGCGGGACGGGGCGCTGTCATCCTGAGCCGCCGCAGCCCCGGGGGCGGGAGTGTGGTGGGTAGGGGCGCAGGACGGTCGAAGGACCCCATCATCGAGTGCCCGCAGGATCAACCGCCCTGTCGTCCCACTGTCAGGCCTGAGCAAGTGACGCCGGCGTGCGGCGCGCCTGAGGAAACGCGAGTCCGTCGTGCGCGAAGGCGCACTTCACAATCTGGCCCCCGGCTCGGCCCGGCTCGGCCGGGGGAAAGTTGCTGCTCCGGACTCGTGACCGCGGAGGCGGTCACCACAGGAGGTTGCACGCGTTGTGGCGGCCGCCTGCCCGGCGCACCTGCAGGCGTTACCTTGCCGCACTCCCGTTTTCAATTTTCAATTTTCAATTCCGACTCATCCCCGTTTGCCCATCAGCTTCGCCGCCCGCTCCAGGTACGCCTCAGCTTCCATCTCGTTGCCGAGTGCCTGCTGAACCTTGCCGGCGTAGTGATAGGCGATCGCGGATCGGGCGTCGATCCGGATCGCGTTCTTCAGCGCTGTCAGCGTGACGCTGCCGGGGGAGATCATCAGCTGGAAACGGCAGTAGGCGACTTCTGCGGCGTAGGTACCGTTCTGTGCGTCGCATTCGGCTGCGAGCTCGAAGTTAGAGAGCGCCTGACGGAGTTTCCCGGCGGCTGCGAGCTCGCGCCCCTCTCTCCAGAGCTCTTCCGGATCGATGATCGTCCGTTTTCCGGTCGGCGTTTTGAGGGCCAGAGGCTCGACTGGCGCGACGGCTGCCGCTGCCGCCTCGTTTCTTTTTCGATCGCGTTCGGCGATCAGAGCCTCGCGTCGCGTTGCATCCGACAGCTCGCCGTAGGCGCGTGCCGCGGCGAGAAAGATTTCCTGCGCTTTATCGCGGAGTCCGTCCGAGGCGAGTTCGTCGTACTTCGACGGATGAAAGCGATCGGACATTGCGAGAAAGGCCTTCGTGATCTCGCCTCCTCCCGCCGTAAGTGGAACACCGAGCAGGTCGAACGCGTCCTTCCGCCGGAATGTCAGATAGGTCGCCATGACCTGTTCGGCTGAAGCTCCGGCAGGCGGCTGTCGCGTTGGAGCTGGCTGAGCCCGAGCTTCCACGGGCCTCGCGGTGAATGGCGGCGGTTCCGGAGGCAGGACCGGGCGCTGCCGGGGCGGGGGAGGCGGATCATTCAGCAGCGGCGGCAACTCGTCGAGCGTAAACATCGGCGGCGCTGGTGGGACTTCGAACTTCGCTGATGCTTCGACGGCCGACACGAGCCCGACGAGCAGTAGCGGTGCGAGAACCCGATTCTGCTCATCCTCGGCGATCTGCCATCCTGCGCGCAGTTCTGTGACGAGTGTCCCGCGCTTTGCGGCGTCGGCGATGCGTTCCTGATCGGGGG
>DASVLC010000130.1:0-1797 GCA_036385045.1 Thermoanaerobaculia bacterium
CTCGACGATCCTACGTACATCGAAGGTTTACCCATCGATCATCCCGTCCGAGCAAATGAGAATGTTTTTGCATTCAGCATGGCCGTGGCATCACTGGAGGTGCTCCAGTTCCTGATGATGGTTGTGGCCCCATTAGGCATCACGAGCCCGGGCGCGCAGGTCTACCACTTCGTGCCGGGAAACCTCGATACACCTGTCACTTACGGCTGCGAGACGACGTGCGTCTATCCTTCCCTGACAGGAAAAGGCGATCGCGCCGGTGTCACCGTCACCGGTAAGCATCCAATTGCGGAGCAACGTCGAAGTGACCGCCGCCGTACGACCACGCCAGACAGGGTGAAGGCTATCTTCCGGAAGCTGCTCAGCGCCATCGTCCGCTAGCTGACAATGTCGATCACCAAACCGTAAATATCGCGTCGCCCCGGTCGATGCTCGTCCTGTGTGCGCATATGCGCCATCGACTCACCTATCCCAGCTCTTATCTCCTCAGAATCGTCGACAAGGCCCCCACATGGCACCGCTCCGAACTTCCACATCCGTCGGGACTTGCGGCTGAGGTATTGTGACGACGATTGGACGTCGCCAGTCAACGGGTCCACTGAGCGGCTAATCGCACAGGATCGTTCGAATCGCTGCGACAGCGGGACGGCCGACAACCGATGGAAGCGCTCTCACGACGACAGGTACCGCGGTCTCGGCGATCTGGGAGGAAAGTGACACGATCCGCTTCTCTCCCACTGTGAGAACAATGATCCCGCCTGTTCCGTCTCCGCGGAGAGAGTCGACCGTTTCCGCGAGGATGACGAGCTTTTCGGCCAACCATTTTGTCCTCTCGCTGCCGAGATCGACCTCGATGGCTAGCGTGCGCGATTTGTCCTTAGCGACAGCGAGCAGGTCGGGAATCGGAACTTTCTGGCCGGCAAACTTCCGCCTGAGAGCCCAGCACGGAAGCACAGTGAAGCCGACCGGCAGCGACGCGAACGCGAGGCCGAGGTCCACGATCCAAAGATGATGTCGAAGGTCTTTCGTCGCGACCGCCGAGCGGCGCACGAAGAGCTCCCTCTCGGTCGCGACTCCCCGTTCAACAAGAAGGCGCAACCCGGCGGTCCGGAGGCGGAGCATGTTGAGTCCGATCCGGTTCCATCGCTCCACTGCGATGAGGCCGAGACGAAGAAGACGCTGCACGCAGCGGGACACCACCGTCTCCGAGACCGACGGGAACACGTGCAACGCGAGCTGGTACTGCGCGCAGATCCACATTCCTATGAACCGAAGCGCCGCGAGATCGCGGGCGGAAAGCTCTGCAGCGTGTCGCGGGTCGCGGAGAGCGACACCAGACCCGGTGCGCCCCGTCGTCCCGACCAGGCCCGCGGCCGCACGCGCTCCGCCTGGCGCCGTGGTTACCGCGGGGTCGTTCGGACGGAGCGCATCCGAGGTGGCGCTCTCCTGAGGGTCGTGCCGGCCGCTCTCCATCAGAACCCCGCCGCCGTGGTTGGGGTTGCGGTGATGTAGCTCGCGAGCTGCCGGAACTGAGTACGGATGACAGCGTCGATGTCAGACGCGACGCGGTCTGCGGCGGCTGCGTCGACCGTCGTAACGTAGGAACGGGAACGCTCGCGCTGCATGGTGCCGTCCGGCCGCCGCCAGATGCCCTCGACGTCGGCACGACGGGTGATGCCACCCGTGAGGTCGACGACGTGGTGCTCGAAGGCGGTGAACAGGCTGTCTGGGAAGGGGCGGTCGTCCTCATTTTCGACGATGGGCAAGAGGAACTCGAGGCTGACCGTCTGACGAAGG
>DASVLC010000131.1:0-16355 GCA_036385045.1 Thermoanaerobaculia bacterium
CAGGATCCTTCAGCAGGGTGATCGTTGCCGGAACGACCCGCGGATCGTCGAACTCGCATGCCACCGGAAGAGCCGCCGCACGAAGATCTTCGTCTGCATCGCTCAACAACTCGATTGTCGGTTCGATCAGTTCGCTGCCGAAAATCTTGATCGACTGCAGCGCACGGTCGCGGACGAAGCCGGCGAGCGTCGTCGTGAAACGGATGTAGCGCTTCACGACCTCGTTGCGGTCACGCATTCCCAGAAGGATCTTCATGACCGCCGTTCGTGTGCCCGCTTCGCCGGACGCGATGAGCGGAAGCAGTTCGTCGGCAAAACTGGGCGGCTGCATCGCGGCGGCATTCGTCAGCGCCTCGATCAGCACCTGCTGGACGGTATAACTCACCCGGGGAAGCTCCCGGACCAGCAGCGGAATGACCGACATGGCAGCACGGGTGGCGAGCACCTCCAGAGCCTTCTCGCGAATCGAATCATCCGGTTCCTGGGCGATCCGCTGCCACCGTACGATTGCCTTCTCGTCCATCGGACCGGCGGCAAGTCTCGTGAGAATCGGCAGCCGGTCTTCGGCTCTCCCCGAGATCGCCAGCTGCCAGAGCATCGGAGCGAGCGCCGCGCTCGGGGGTGCCTCCAGCAAAAGGCGTCTCGCACTTTCCCTGAGCTCTGCCGTCTCTTTCGTTTCCTTCGGCTGGGGCACGATGAATCGCGCAATCTCGGACTCGATGCCCGTCAACCCGCTGGCGAAGAGAATTCCGGCCGCAGCCCGGAACGCCGCATCCGGCTTCCCCTTCGCCTCGGTCATGAAGATGGCAAGCGTATCGGGGTCACGCTGTCTCGCGACGATCTTCGCCGCGACGTCCCGGATCGCGCGATCGGGACGAAAAAGCATCCACATCACATCGCGCAGCCGGACCTCTGCCGCTCCGGCCACCTGTGCGAGCATTTCGTCGCGTTCCTCGCCAGATGCGAACTCGCGATTCGCCAGCCGTTTCAGAGTCTCTTTGATGTCGGATTGGAAGAGTGCCACTCGGCTCGAGAGTATAGAAGGCTTCGTCGCTGCGGCGCACCTCAACTTTGGTCTGGTCAGCTGAACAAAGGCCTTGCTCGAGTCTGTGTGGCTTCTCCGGTGCGCCCGGTCCGATCGTCGACGTTCGGCCGTAGCGCTCGCCTCTGCTACCATCAGCCCTCATGTTCGAACAGGAGCGACGCCGCGCGGAACGACGGTCTCCGACAGCGCCGATGACTGCACTGCTGCACGCGCAGGAGGTGCGGGTCATAGACGTCGGTCCCCTCGGTACGAGAGTCGAGCACGCCGAGCCTCTCGATGCCGGCTCGACCCACCCTCTGCGCTTCCACTGGGACGGCGAAGATTTCACCGTCGACTGCACGGTCATCCGTTGCGATGTGCTGAGCAGAGGAGTCCAGCGATACGAGTCAGGCCTCGCCTTCGTGCAGACAGACGGCCATGCTCCTCCGCTATTGCGCCGGATGCTCGAGGCGCTGCGAGCGCAGGAAGAGCTCGACCGGCTCAGAACGCTCGTCGACGCATCGAAACTCATCAACTCGTCTCTCGACCCTGAGACGCTCCTTGCTTCGATCCTCACCGTCGCACGCGAGGAACTCGGCGTCGAGCGCGGGACGCTCTATTTCGTCGACGCCGATCGCCGGGAAATCTGGGCGAAGATCACGGGAAGCGACGTCGGTGAGATCCGGCTTCCCTTCGGCCAGGGACTCGCGGGAAGCGTCGCGGCCACGGGCGAGGCTGTCATTCTTCATGATGCCTACAGCGATCCCCGTTTCGATCGAACGACGGACGTCCGCTCCGGCTACCGGACGCGATCGATGCTTTGTGTGCCTATTTACAACAGAGCACACCAGGTGGTCGGCGTCCTGCAGCTTCTGAACAAGACGACGGGATCGTTCGGCAAACTCGATCTCGATTTTCTGGCGAGTATCTCCGACCACATGGCGATCGCCATGGAGAACGCCAGGATGCATCTCGAGATCGTCGAGAAGCAGCGGATGGAGCGTGAACTGCAGCTCGGTCGCGAGATCCAGAGTCGTCTGTTCCCTGACGCTCCGACCGGTATCGGTGGCGTCGAGATCTCCGCCATCAGCGTTCCCTGCTTCGAGGTCGGCGGTGACTACTACGATTTCCTGAACCTGCCTGACGGCGACCTCGGTCTGGTCATCGGAGATGTCTCCGGCAAAGGGGTATCAGCGGCGCTCATCATGTCGAGTATGCAGGCCGCCCTGCGCGTCGCCGCTGCGATCGAACAGGATCTCGCTCGTATCGTCAGCCGGCTCAATGCACTTCTGTTCCAGATGACGGGAGGACGCAAGTACGTAACCCTTTTCGTGGGCCGTTTCTCCCCCGCCACCGGCGAGCTGCGGTACGTGAACGCAGGACATAACCCTCCGTTCGTCTCGGATGGCGCCTCGCTCATCAAGCTCGGCTCCACCGGCAGACCGATCGGAATCCTCGGAGGCGGGACGTACACGAGCGAAACGGTCACCATCCCCGCCGGCGGAACTCTGTTTCTATACACCGATGGGCTCAATGAGGCTGAGAACCCCGACGGCGAGGAGCTCGGGACAGAGCGTCTCTCGGGAATCTTCAGCAAAGCGAATGGGATGCCTCCCGCCGACACGACTCGCGACATCATCGCCGAGATCACCGGGTTCGAGCAGGGTGTGCACGCGACCGACGACAAGACACTGGTCGTCATGCGACGGAGCTGAAAACCGACGGACGAGCAGAGACCCGAATCAGCAACAGCACCCCTGAAGGTGCGTGAGGAAGCGATGTACGACTACGACCTCATCGTGATCGGATCCGGGCCGGCGGGCGAGAAAGGCGCAGCACAGGCTGCCTGGTTCGGCAGGCGCGTCGCTCTCATCGAAAAGCTGCCCGTCACCGGCGGAGCGTGCGTCAATACGGGAACCGTACCGTCGAAAACGCTGCGTGAGGCCGCGCTGCAGCTTTCCGGCCTGAAGCAGCGGGAAGTGTACGGCCTCGACTTCGCACTTCAGCGGAATGTTGGCATCGCGGCGCTCACGAACCGGCGTATCCAGGTGATCGAACGCCAGCACGAACAGATCGAGGCGAATCTGGTTCGCCATCGTGTGGAGCGCTATCACGGAAAGGCCCGCTTCCTTAGCCCGCATGAGCTTCTGATCGAGAATGGTGGCAGCGGGCAGCGCATCACTGCCGATGTCGTCCTCATCGCGACCGGTTCATCTCCATACCGTCCGCCTCTCTTTCCATTCGACGGCGTCACCATCTGCGACAGCGATTCGATTCTCGAGCTCGATCGCATCCCGCGCTCGCTTGCGGTCGTCGGCGCCGGCGTGATCGGATGTGAGTACGCCTCGATTTTCGGCGCACTCGGAGTTCCCGTTCATCTCATTGATGGCCGGCACGAGCTCCTTCCCCACCTGGATCGAGAGCTCGTTTCGGTTCTCCTTGCCGCGATGTCGAGACGGCTGAACGTGACGCCTCATCTGGGCGCGGGGGTGAAGGGAGTGCGCGAGGGCGTCGAGCTGGAGCTCGATGACGACTCGGTCGTGAACGCCGACGTAGTCCTCGTCGCGGCAGGACGCAGCAGCAATACCGCGGACCTCGGACTCGAGGCCGCGGGCGTAACGACTGGAATTCGCGGCGCGATCGAAGTGAACGAGCGCTTTCAGACAAACGTCGCGAACATCTACGCAGCGGGTGACGTCATCGGATTCCCGGCACTCGCCTCCACATCGATGGAACAGGCGCGCGTCGCCATGGTTCATGCGTTCGACCTGAAGTACAAGACGGAGGTCTCGCCGGTCCTCCCCTACGCCATCTACACGATTCCCGAGATCGCAATGGTCGGATTCACGGAGGAGCAGTGCATCGAGCAGGGGCGCAACGTGGCCGTCGGTCGCGCGCGCTTCGAGGCAAGCGCACGAGGTCAGATCATCGGCGACGAGGAGGGACTGATCAAACTCGTCTTCGACGCCGACACGCTCGAGCTCCTCGGCGTGCACATCGTGGGCGAGTCGGCTTCTGAGCTCCTTCACGTCGGCAGCATGGTCATGCACTTCGGAGGAACCATCAACGCGTTCATTGAAAGCGTGTTCAATTACCCGACGTTGAGCGACGGCTTCAAGTACGCCGCCTACGACGGCCTGGGCAACATCGCACGGGCAAAGACGTTCGCTGTGCTCGGGGACGGCGCGACTGCAGGACAGGCGTGAGCGTCACTGTCGGAGACGGTCATCCCAGTAGCGAGGGACGGCAAAGTGCCGCGACTGAGGGAGATGACGAAAGCAGCAGCCTGTCATCCCGAGCGTAGCGAGGGATCTGGGTGGGCGGGCGGTGCGATGCACGTGTTTGGCACCACCTATCCCCCAGATCCCTCGCTACGCTCGGGATGACAATACGCACCGATTTTCAGCTTTGTCATTGGAAGCGTAGCGACGCCGGTCTGCGGTGCGCCTGAGGAAAAGGAACGTGAGGTCCGTTGTGCGCGAAGGCGCACGGGGGTTCGTAGCGCGGGCGTCCTCGCCTGCCGTACCGCTGACGTCCTCGTCCGCAGGGGGCGTCTCGCCCCCCGCACCCGCAATTTGCTCGTTCATGGCCGATTGCACAGCCCCTCACCCCGCCCGTCGGCTTCGCTCAGGGCTACCCTCTGACGGCCGAAACCGAAGTTCCGGCGATACGTCATACCATCAGCAACTACGTACGGCGGGGTGAATGATGCGTCGATCTGCTATCGCTCTGGTTCTGATGTTGATGTCAGCATCCCTTTCGGCTCAGTCCTATCCAACCGGGCCTCGCTCGATGCCGCGGGGGAGCGCGGTGCACGCGATGCAGGCGGAATCGCTCATACGCTCCGCGGCGCAGAATCTGGCGGCCGCAAAGGCGGCACACGATCGCGATATGAAGATCTTGAGGCATCTCCGATCGGCGGAAGAGTCGCTCACGGACTCCATGCAGCGTCACGCGACGATCCAGAAAGCCTGGGAGCATGTAAGCGCCGCCGAGGACCTCGTCACTGACTTCACGGTCAAGCAGGGAGTCATCCGCACTCGCCAGGAGTTGGACGTCGCGCGCCGCAGTCCCGCCTCGGCCGACTTCGAGCGGCTCCGATCCACACTTCGCTCCGAGGCCGTCGGGCCGGCGGTACGCCTGATCGTCCGCCGGGCCTCTGAACTGCAGGAAGACCTTCTCGCCTGGATCAAGATTCAGGAATTGATCGCCTCCCACTTGAGACAACTCTCAGAGATCACCTACGAGGGACTCCGCGAGTCACAGTAGAGCGGCCCCGTCGCGCGAAGCGCTTTGAAGCGCGACGGGACACTCATTGCTTCAGACGTGCATAAAGAGTTGACGGGCTGATGTCGAGAAGGCGGGCGGCCTTGCGCATGTTGCCTCCGGTAGCCTCGACGGTCGCCTTGACGTAGCTCGTAATCATCGTGTCGAGTGGCACGACCTCCCACTCCTCCGACGGCATTCCTTTCGAGCTGGTGGAGAGCGAGCTCGTCACCGCCTCGAGTGCGACGTCTTCGCTGCGCAGTTCGTTCCCCGGCAGGGTGATCAGAGCGCGCTCGAGGACGTTGCGCAACTCGCGAACGTTGCCCGGCCAACCGTATGCTGCGAACTTCCGCATCGCACTTGCCGACACTTTCGGGACGCTCCTGGCCATCTCCTTGGACAGCGGTTTGAGAAGCTCATCGACGAGGATCGGAAGGTCCTCCATCCGCTGGCGCAGCGGCGGCATGCTCAGTCGTACGACACTCAGCCGGTAGTAGAGATCGCTGCGGAATCTCCCCGCAGCCGACTCTGCGGGAAGATCCCGGTTCGTCGCGGCGATCAGCCTGAAATCGGCCCGCAGGTCTCGGATTCCTCCGACACGCCTGAACTTCTTCTCCTCGAGCGCCTTGAGAAGCCGCGCCTGCACCGTGATGTCCATCTCGCCGATCTCGTCCAGAAACAGCGTCCCATCAGATGCAATCTCGAAAAGGCCGGGCTTGGTGTTCGTAGCACTCGTGAACGCTCCCCGCTCATGCCCGAACAGCTCGGACTCCAGCAGTTCCTTCGACAGGCCGGCGCAGTTGAGATCGACGAATGGGCCGCGCGCACGCGACGATCGATCGTGGAGCAACCTCGCAACGAGCCCCTTACCCGTTCCCGACTCCCCTTCCAGCAGCACCGGGGAGGGTGCGCGCGCCACCTGCTCGAGAATGGCATTGAGCTGGCTGATGGCCGGGGAGATCCCGGGGATGTGTTCGGCACCACGGCCGTCGTTGCGCCGCAGAGCCAGCAACTCCCTGCGGACTGCGATGATCCGCTCCACCTGTTCGAGCGCCGCTGCGAGAGTGTCGTAATCGAACGGTTTCTGCAGGAACGTTTCGGCGCCCAGTTTCATCGATTCGACGACCCGATCGAGGGTGCTGGCACCCGACATCATGATCACCGCCACCGTCTCCGAGTACATCTTGAACTGAGGGAGCAGTTCGAGTCCGCTGGCGTCCGGCAGAGAAACGTCCAGCAGCACCACGTCAGGTGAGAACTCCGCGAACGTGACGATTGCCTCGCGCGCGGTTCCTGCCGTTGCGCAATCCCAATCGTCGCTCAGCAGTGCTTCCAGTCCTGCACGGACTGATGACTCGTCGTCGACGATGAGGATGCGATTCAGGATAGGCGGCATGTCCGGAAATCATACACCCGTCCGCCATCCGTGCGCTGCCATACCCTGCGTATTAGTTGCTAACACATTGATGGCACGGGTGTTAGCTGCACTTCGATGAGTGGTACCACCTTTGGACTACTGCCGGCTGGGTCTGACAACGAGTTCCCAGAGGGAGGATCGAATGTTTATCGCAGCTGCAATCCTGGTCGCCGCCATCGGCATCAACCCCGAAGTGAAGCCTGAAGCGAAGAAGAGCGTAGTCGCCGAGCCGCAGGTCTCCTGCGGGATCAAGACTGTCGGATACCGATTCACCGGCGAGCCCGGCCAGCAGTTCCGCTACGCGGGTGCGACCTATGTGATTCCCGAAGAGGGGTGGGTCGAGGTCGTCGCGAACAAGCGCCAGAAGAACTACCTGATCAACGGCAGCACGCTACCGCTCGTGGGAGGGCCGCACAACCAGTTTGGCTTCCTCGAGGTCGCGCTCCCGAATCCCGCAACGAAAGGTGAACAGACATCATGAGTCACTTCATCCATGAAGCAGTGGTCGATCTCCGCAACGGGAGAGAGAGCTGGAGAGTCCTGTTGCTTCTCTGCCTTGCAGCGTCAGGACTGGCATTCGCCGGAACCCTGCTGTAGCGACATACGAAACGGCCATCATGGCCAGGAGAGCCGAACGATGAATCCGCGAATCACTCTGATCGTACGAACCGCCGACAGGCCCGACGTGGACTGGAATTACAACCCCTCATCGGGGTCAAGGTCGCTGTTTCTCGAAAGCGTTGCCGGAGCCAGATTTGCGGTCTCCTCCAAAGAGCTCGACGTCCAGCGAATCGTGCTCCACCGTATTGGGGACTCGTCCGCTTTCCTCGAGCTGCTCTCGACGCTACCTGCGCAGTTTGGAGGGGATGTGTTGATGATTGCAGAGGACGGCAGCGGATTTCTCAGCGCCTCCGGCAGGGGTGGAGATCGCATCCTCTACGCGCTCAGAACGGACGACATCCGGTTCTACCTGGAGACCAACGACCTGGTGACCGGGCGGATGATTCTTCGCCGAAGCGCCTGAGCACGCCACCGGAATGGGTCGCAAGGGGAGCCCTCACACGTAGTGAAGGCTCCCGGAGGTCATTCAGCCAATCGGAATGGAGATTCGGCTGAGAATCACGATGAGATCGATCAGAAGCATTGGGGACCCCTTTCCCGCCCGTCAGGAGGGCGTTTTTCGCGCGAGGGTTGGGCCTCGTGCGGTGAAGGGGTTGCCGCTGCGGTGAATGTATGACCCGGAGGTCCGCGTTACGGCGTGGGTGACTCCGCGCAGTAAGCTGATCGATGAATACAGTGCCTACAGGCGCCTGCTCTGCTATCTTGCGACCCGGCGTTTTGGCATTCCGGAGGATGAAGCGGGTGCGGTAGTACAGGACGTATTCGTCGCCTACTTGCGCAATCAGGAACAGATCAACGACTCGAAGGCGTGGCTCATCGGAGCCACATGCAACGCGTCACGTCAGTTCTGGCGTAAAAGGGGACGGGAAGCGAAAGCGCTCGGTCACATTCGGCCTTCAGCAGCCGAGCCGCTCGACCTCGTCCGCCGCATGGATGCCGCCAGAGCGCTGTCAATGCTGTCTCCACGTTGCCGCGAGGTTCTGCGTCTGCGTTTCGCTGAAGAATATCCCTCCGCCACGATCGCGGAGAAACTCTCCACGACGGTCGCCTATGCAAGAAAACTCGTCTACCAGTGCATGGCCGCCACGAGGCGGATGATGGAGAATGGATAGGATGCACTTCGAGGAGTGGGAACTGCTCGCGTTTCTCGACGGTGAGGTCGAACTGGTGGATGCCGAAGCCATTCGCGCTCATCTGCAGAGCTGCGCCGAGTGCGCCGGGACCGTGAAGGGGCTCGGTGAGATCTCGCTCCTGCTTCGTGATCCGCTGGTCCATCAGGATCGTGGTGTCGGTTTCGACAGGCTCGTTTCCGAGTTCCTGCAGGATGACGGCTCAGCCGATGCCGCGATGGCGAATCTCGCTTCGCGGCCGGTCGACACCTGGAGCTCGATGATCGTCAGGAATCCGGCGTGGGTGTCCGAGTCTCTATGCCGCCTTCTGGTCGACGCAGCACGGAGTCAGTACGAACGTGATGCGAACCGCGCGCTCGCGATCACGGATGCGGCTCGCACCGTCGCCGATCTGCTCCAGAGTCCACAGAGTGTCGCCTCCCTGCGCGCCACGGTGGCGAAGGAGAGAGCAAACGCGCTGCGCCTGCTTGGCCGCTACGACGAGGCGCTGACGGAGCTCGACTGGGCGGAGCGCTTTCTCTCGCATGTGCCGGTCTCCGACTTCGAGCTCGCCTTCGTGAACTGGACCAGAGCAGGCGTCCTGCTGCACATGACGAGATTCGCGGAGGCGCTGATCGCCGCCGGCGACGCCATTCGAACCTTCACCGACTTCGGGGATCATCATCGTGCGGCACAGGTTCAGATCATCGAGGCGGGGCTCTACTACGAGCAGGGAGACGTCCAGAGGGCGCTCGAGCGCTACCAGCAACTGGCCGTCCATTTCGAGAGCAGCGGCGACGAGTTGACCCTTGCCCGGCTCGAGGCGAACCTCGCGGCATGCGAAATGAGCCTCGACGACGGAGTAGCCGCCCGCAATCACGCCGAGAAGGCGATCCGGATCTTCGCACGCCTGGGCAACACATCGGAGGAACTGCGCGTTCGCTGGACTCTCGCCACCGCATTGCTGCGCGAAGAGCGGCTCGAGGAGGCTCTCGAGTCACTGCAGGCCGTCCATGGTGGCTTTAAGAAGATTGGAATGCAGGGAGAGGCTGCTGAGACACTTCTGGAACTGACTGAGATTCACGTGCGGCGCCAGGAGTGGGATTCCGCACTCGCCCTCGCCAGATCGGCTGTCGAAGCGTTTCGACAGATGAATGCCCCTGTTCACATTGCGGATGCCGTCGCCTGGCTCGAACGAGCTGTCCAGTCGACGAACGCCACCGGGCCGCTCGTCACCTACGTGCTCAACCACGTGCGGAGCACGACTGCGGAGCAATTCACACCGCCATCGTTCACGAATTGAACGCCCGACAGGAGACGGCGGTCGCCGTCACGGATCCCTCATCGGGGTGGCACGTCGCGCGGTAGTTCCACAACGACTCCGCCGAAGCCACCTCCCGGCCGGCGACGCGTTGCGTAACGAGCGTCGTGAATCAGCACGCGCGTCGACTCGGGCGTCCTCTCGATCTCGTACCAGGGATACCGTACCCACGTCATGAACCCTCGCACGGACGGATCGGCGCGCGCCCTCTCCCACTCCGGCGACGGTGCAGGCAATGGCAGGACGTCAGGCGCGAGCGTGAGCCCTCCCTCTCTCCATGAGTAGCGACCGAACCGATATCCCCCGCTCGTCTGCACCACTACATCCCACCGCGTCGGATCCAGCGGCTGAGGAGACGCCATAACGCTCGTGATGGCCCCGGCCTCGGGCTGCATGATGCTGCTGACCTTCTCGACGGTCGCCGCATTGATCGCCAGTCTCCCGCCGATATAGACGAATCCGACGATCAGTGCGGCTGCCGATAGCGAGCGCGGTGAACGCCAGAAGAGCGCCGCGAGCAGGATCAGTGAGACCAGCGCAACGATCGCCAGGTATGCAGCCGATCGCTGCGCCACGACCCATCCAACCGCTACGGTGAAGAAGAGCCAGCCTCCGACCAGCCACCGGGTGGGCGCCCGTCCCGCGAGCCATCCGACACCCAGCACGAGCCACAGCAACGGGTCCATGATGTAGACGGAATCGCCGTAGGACCAGTCGCCTCGAAATGGCATCAGCCAGCGCATCCCGTAGTTGTTCAACCAGTCGAGAAAGGGATGCGTCAAAACTCCGATTGCCGACAGCGCCAGCAGCCAGCGCGGATTCGCGGTCCGGCCCGCCAGTGGTCGAAGCCGGTCGTAGAGCAGGAGAGCCGCCGTAAGGATGAACGGCAGCACGACGATCGCGAGGATGCCGTGAGTCCAGCCGCGCCTGAATCCGAGGGCGAGATCGGAATGGCCTGTGAAGTACAGCACGGAGTCGACATCCGGAAGATTGGCTCCGATCACGAGCGCAGCCGCCGCGAGCCGTGTCTTCCGGCCGAGAGCCGTGGAGCTGAGGTTGGCTCCGACGAGTGTGTGTGTGAGTGGATCCATGATTCGGAGTCTATCGCGTCGCTTGATCCTGCCACGGAGGTGTCGATTCCACCCGGGGCGCACTTCGCATTTGCGGCCAGATGTCTTAAGATAACCTTCATCCGAACCCCCCTCTGATGACCCCGCATCCCCCTCCCCTTCTCGGCGCAACTGCACGCGGAGCCATGGTCTGCGCGGCGCTCCTTTGCGCCGCCGGCCTCCTGGTACTCGCTGGCTACGCGTTCGACGTTCCGCCGCTGAGGGACCTCCTTCTCGGCGTCACAGACGTTCGGCAGAACACGGCGATCGGCCTCATCCTGCTTGGCATCGCGGGATTGAATGACCGCCGCGGCAAGCTTGCTTTCGTCACCGGACTGTCGGCTGCTTTCCTCGGCACCGCTACGCTGATCGAGTACGTAGGCGGTTACGATTTCGGAATAGACGCGCTCCTCTTCGAGCCCGCCGCGGGAGTCGACCCTCGGATGGCCGTTCGAACCGCGGCCGCGCTGTCGCTCGCCGGTGGTGTGGAGGCCTTGCGCGCGCGGGGAAAAGCTTCACGATTGACACACTTCACCTCCGCGGTCGTTGGTTTTCTCGCGCTCCTTTCTCTGGTCGGCCATTCGTACGGGGCACGGTTCCTCCCGGACGTCGTGGGGACGCAGGTTGCCCCGGCCACAGCACTGCTCCTCCTGATCTGGACCGGGGGATACTTCCTCCGCCACAGACTCGAGGGAGGGGCCGGGCTCCTTTTCGAGTCGGGAGCGTGGGGAGCGTCCGCCAGGATGACCGCCGGAGCCGCACTGCTCGCACCGATATTCTTCGGCTTTCTGTTCCTGAGTGGCGCGAAACGCGGATGGTACGACATGCCTTTCGCGGTTGCCCTGATGGTGACCACGAGTGGCGTGACCTTTCTGCTGACCATCGGCCGATACTCAGCGCGGCTGCGAGAGCACCAGATAGAGCGCGACCGCGCCGAACAGGCAAGCCGTGCGAGCGACTCGCGCTTCCGCAGTCTTTACGACGCAAACCTGGTTGGTATCGCGTTCTGGAATGCGGACGGCCAGGTGACTCAGGCCAACGATGAGTATCTTCGGATTCTCGGTGTCGAACGACACCAGCTCTCCGGACTCACCTGGGTCTCGCTTACCGCTCCGGAGTCGCTCCACGCCGATGAACACGCGTTGAACAGCCTTCGCGAAACGGGACGCTGTGAGGCATATGAGAAGGATTGCATTCGCCCCGACGGTTCACGCGTGTCTCTTCTGGTAGCAGCGGCCGACCTCCCCGCTTCTGAAGAACGGATCGCCTTTGCGGTGGACGTCACGGAGCGCGTGGAGGCGCGGCGGTCTCTCGCACACTCGGTTGCGCTTCTGCAGGAAAGGGTCGCCGTTCTCGAGGGGGAGGACCGGGACGCAGCGGTTCTGGTCGCAGAGACGGACCACGGTCCCCTTCGCGAACAACTCGAAGCGCTCACTCACCGGCTCACCACCGCGAACGAAGAGTTGGAGAGTTTCAGCTACTCCGTCTCGCACGATCTTCGCGCACCGCTGCGGGCGATTGACGGCTTCAGCCGCGAGTTGCAGACGAATCTCGAGCAGCAACTCGACGAACGCGAGCGGCACTACCTCTCTAGAATACGGGCTGCTGCGCAAAGGATGTCGCTGCTGATCGACGCCCTCCTCGAGCTGTCGCGACTGTCGCGCAAGCCTATGCAGCGGACGGCCGTCGACGCGAGCGCACTCGCCAAGGAAGTGGCGTTGGAAGCCATCGAACGCTCCCGGCGCCCCGTCCTGCTGGAGATCGAGGCGGGAATCGTCATCGACGCAGACCCCCACCTGCTTCGCATCGTGTTCGAGAATGTGATCGGGAACGCGGTAAAGTTCTCCGCGAAGGGAGATACCCCTCGCATTGATGTCTTCTCCACAGGCCCCCAGCGCGTCGAGATTCGCGACAATGGGGTCGGCTTCGAATCGGAGTTCGTCGGGAAGATCTTCGCCCCCTTCCAGCGGCTTCATTCCAGCGAGTTCGAGGGAACGGGTATCGGACTGGCTCTCGTTCAGCGCATCATCAGACGGCACGGTGGAACCGTGCGAGCGGAATCCGCGAGAGGGCGAGGTGCCACTTTCCATCTCTATTTCGGCGGTGACGTGATCCGCACAGGAGGATCGGAGTGACAGGAATTCTTCTCGTAGAGGACAACGAGGACGATATCGACCTCACCCTGCTTGCATTCTCACGCAGCAAGATTGCCAACGACGTCACCGTTGCGCGCGACGGTGTCGAGGCGCTCGAGATCCTGCACGGGTCCGATGACAAGCCGCCTCAGCCGCTTCCGGGCGTCGTCCTTCTCGACCTGCAGCTGCCGCGCGTCAACGGTCTCGAAGTGCTCCACCGGATCCGCGCCCATCCCAGAACGAAGCTGCTGCCCGTCGTAGTGCTTACATCCTCGGCTCAGGAGCGGGACAGGCTCGAGACCTACGCGAATGGCGCCAACAGCTACATCGTGAAACCGGTCGACTTCGACCAGTTTCTTCTCGCCGCGCAGCAGATCGGCATGTACTGGCTGATGCTGAACCAGAAGCCTCCCGAGGCCGACCTCACATGATCCATCTGCTGCTGGTCGACGACAGCACGGACGACGCGGAGCTTCTCGTTCTCGAGCTCCGCAAAGCCGGCCTCGAGTTCGAGGAGCGGATTCTCACGTCGCTCGGCGAGCTTTCGGATGATCTCGATTTTCCGTACTCCGCGGTGATTTCCGACTACAACCTCGGTTCACACAACGGGATCGACGTTCTTCGCCGGGTAAGGGAGCTCCGCGGGGACGTACCGGTGATCATCGTCTCCGGCACCATTGGCGAAGAAAGCGCCGCGCAGATCATCGTCGAAGGGGCAGACGATTACGTCTCGAAGGACCGACTCGCTCGACTCCCCCGTGCGCTGAGCCGTGCACTTCAGGCAGCGGCCAGCCGCGGTGAGCGGCGGAATCTCGAGCAGTCGCTGCGCCAGGCCGAGGCGCGATACCGCCGCACCTTCGAACAGGCACCGGTTGGAATCCTCAACGGCGACCGCGATGGGCGTTGCATCGCGGTCAACGAGCGCTTCTGCGCCATGCTGGATCGGACAGCCGAAGAAATCCTCGGTCACGGCTTCGACGAGTTCTGCCACCCCGACGAGCGCGCATCTTTCCGCGAGAACTATGCCGCGATGTTCTCGGACAGTACGTCATACGCTCGCTACGAGCGTCGCTACCTCAGAAAAGACGGCAGCACCGTCTGGACGACCGTGACTGTTTCGCCAGTCACCGATGAACACGGAGCAATTGAATACCTCCTTGCTCACGTCGAGGACATCTCTTCAGTCAAGAGATCTCGCGAGAAGCTGAACCTCCAGGCCCGTCTGCTCGACTGCGTCCAGCAGGCGGTCATCGCCACTGACCTGTCCGGCACGGTCACCTATTGGAACGCTTTCGCAGCATTGCTCTACGGTTGGAGCGAATCCGAGGCGATCGGGCGCCATGTCGGTGAGCTGACGGTGCCCCTCGAGTCTCAATCGTCAGCCGCGATGATCATGGAGCAGATCCTGAACGGCCGAAGCTGGCAGGGAGAGTTTGAAGTCATGCGACGCGACGGCTCGCGGTTTCCCGCACTGATCGTCGACTCCCCGCTGTTCGGCGAAGATGGAACGGTCATCGGCGTTGTCGGCGTGTCACTCGACATCTCGCAGCAGAAGAATGTCGAAGCCGAACTGCGCGAACACAAGATGCAACTCGCCGAAGCGCAGGAGCTCGCGCATGCCGGGAGCTGGACCTATGACCTCACCACGGGAGAACGTGAGTACTCGCCCGGGCTTTACCGCCTCCTCGGCGCAGAGGCACTCTCCCCTCTCGATCCGGAGAAGATCTTCCAGGATGTTCACCCCGACGATCGGGACGGGCTGAGAGCGCTCTGGGAACACGCCCACGCCAGCCGGGAATCGGGAAGTGCCGAGTTCCGAATTCGGCTCGCTGATGGAGAGCGGACGCTGATATGCCGCTATCGGACTCTTACCGACGAATCCGGCGATCCCCGAAAAGTCCTCGCCATGTTGCTGGACGTCACCGACGCGAAACGGATCGAGCAGGAGCTGCGTCAACATACGATTCAACAGGCGGCCGTGGCGAACCTCGGGCAGATGGCGCTGAGCGGGGCATCCGAAACCTTTCTTCTGCAGCAGGCGGCCCACCTCGTTCGCACCACGCTCGATGGCGATCTCGCCGAGATCGTGCAATGGCGCGCCAACTCGTTCCGTCAGCTTGCCTGTTCGGGTGGAGAAACGTTTGCCTCGTCGACTCTCGAGCGCGAGGAATGCAACCTTGCGGCGTACGTCGTCGAACATGCTGAACCGGTGATCGTGGAAAACCTGGCCCGCGAAGAGCGATTCACGCCTCCTCCCCAACTCCTCGCCGAGCGTTGCACCAGCAGCCTTGCATTACCGATCATCGGGACTGAGGAACGTCCATGGGGTGTCCTCGCCCTCCACACCCGACAATCGCGCGTATTCAGCCCTCACGAGCTCGACTTTCTCAGATCGATATCGACCGTGCTCGCGCAGGCCATCGACCGCGCCGGAGCCGACACGACACTCCGCCTTCGAGCCACCCAGCAGAGCGCAATTGCGCAATTGGGACGTCTCATCCTCAGCTCGGTCGAAAGCGATGTCTTCGATCGAGCCTGCGCGTTGATCACTCATGTAACCGGCGCCTGCTTCGCGTTCATTGAGGAACGAACGGCGGACGAACAGCTGCTGTTACGGGCAGGGAAGCGCGGCGGCGACGATGGTTCGGACAGACGTCAGATTCGTGAATCGGATCCGGCCGGAGCCGCCCTGCTGACCGGTGAACCGGTCATCGTCAACGACTACCGGACCCAGCCCCGCTACGATCGGTCAGGGCTGGACTCGAATGTCCTGAGCGGAGTCGCAATACCAATCGGCAGCGGAAGCCTGACGTTCGGCGTGCTCTCGGCACATTCGACGACCGCCGAAAGATTCGGTCTCGAGGATCTCGACTTCCTTCAGGCGCTGGCCAACATGCTGGCCGAGGCCATGAACCGTGAACATGCTCGCATTGCCTTGGAACAGTCGGAGCTGCGCTACAGACAGATTTTCCAAGGTGCCTCGGAGGTGATCTTTTCGATCGACCCCCAGGGTCGGTTCATCACATTGAACCGCGCCTTCGAGACCACCACTGGCCTGTCGATAGAACAGTGGATCGGCCGAGATTTCACGGAGCTCGTCGACACTGACGATCGTTTGCCAACCCTCGCGACCTTTCGCGAAATGATCGCAGGCGAATCGCCCGATTCACTCGAAATCGTGATCCTGGGACGCGACAAGAAGATCCTGATGGAGGTCTCCTCCTTTCCGCAATCCGAGAATGGGATCGTGACCGAAGTCTACGGATTCGCACGAGACATCACTGAGGAGCGGCGGGCAGAGCAAGAACGAGAGAGCCTCACACGCGACCTGCAACTGCTCCTCGAGTCGACGT
>DASVLC010000132.1:0-2115 GCA_036385045.1 Thermoanaerobaculia bacterium
CATCCTGAGCAAGTGACGGCGAAGCGCCGAGACTGAGGGAAAGAAACGCGAGTCGGTCGTGCACGAAGGGGCACGGGGTTTTGTAGCGCAGGCGTCCTCGCCTGCCGTATCGCGGACGTCCTCGTCCGCACGGGGCGTCTCGCCCCCCGCACCCGCAACTTGCACGTGAGTGGCCGCGTAGGGCATAGCGGGTGCGGCTACATTCGGTGCTGCCTTTCACTTCCGATCCCGGTTAGAATCGCGGCAGCCTCGATGATCATCACCGTAGCGAATCAAAAAGGTGGCGTCGGCAAGACGACGACCGCGATCAATCTCGCCGCAGCCATCGCCAACAAGGGCAGAACCCTGCTCATCGATCTCGATCCGCAGGCGAACTCGACGATGAGCTACGTCGACGCCCGCTCGGACCGGAAGTCGATGTACGACGTCCTGGTCAGCGAAGAGCTCGCGCTGAAGGACGTGATCATCCCGACACCGGTCGAGAATCTCTTTCTCGCCCCGTCGAGAATCGCACTCGCGAAGCTCGAGTCGAAGCTGATCGGCGACCTCGACGGTCCCTTCCGGCTCAAAGACCGGATGCAGGACATCATCGGCGACTACGATCACATCTTCATCGACACCCCTCCGACCCTCGGCATGATTACGGTCAACGCGCTGGTCGCTTCGACCCACGTGCTCGTTCCCATCCAGTCGTCATACTTCGCGCTCGAGGGAACTGACGATCTCCTCGAGACGATCGAGAAGATCAAGGCGCGTCCGAATCCGAATCTTCAGCTGCTCGGCGTGGTCATCACGATGCACGACAAGCGGACCACTCTCGCGAAGGACATTCACGAGCAGATTGGACAGGTCTTCGGCGATCGGCTGTTCAATACCGTGATCACGAAGTCGATCCGCCTCGAAGAGAGTCCGGCCTACAAGGAGTCGATCTTCACGTTCGCTCCGCGATCGAGCGGCGCGATGGAGTACTACAGCCTGTCGGAGGAGATGCTGTCGCGTGTGTGAGTGTTTCGATTCTTTCACTTCCAGGAGCTGAAATGGCCAAGAGGGGACTTCCGGAGCGATCTGTGATGCGTCATGACTCACACTACGTGGAGGAGTTGACGCGTCGTTCCGGCCGGCACATCGGGTCGATGCTGCCTCTCGAGCTCATCGAGCCGAACGCTTCGCAGCCGCGTACCCAACTCGGGAACATCGAAGAGCTCGCCGCCTCGGTGCGCGAGAAAGGCGTCCTCGAGCCGATCCTCGTCCGCCTGATCGGCCCCAACCGTTACCAGATCATCTCGGGAGAGCGCCGCTTTCGTGCCGCCACACTCGTCGGTCTCGACGAGATTCCGGCGATCGAGCTCGACGTCGACGACAAGGAACAGCTCGAGATTGCCCTCATCGAGAACATCCAGCGCAAAGACCTGACGCCCTTCGAAGAAGCCGAGGGGCTGTACATCCTGCAGCAGAAGTTCGACTACACCCATGAGCGGATCTCCCAGGTCATCGGGAAATCACGGACGACCGTCACCGAGACCCTCCTGATCAACGACATCCCGGATCGAATTCGCCTCATGTGCCGCGAAGCGGGGATCTCGAGCAAGTCGGTTCTGGTACAGGTTGCGAGGGCCGGTGATGAGGCTGCGATGGAAGCGGTCGTGCGGGAGTTCGCCGCCGGCGACATGTCTCGAACGGACTTGAGGAAAAAGACCGCCGCGCGGCCCGAGCCGAAAAAGGCCGGGCGGCCGAAGAACTACGTGTTCGCCCTCAAGGACAAGTCGCTGCCATTCACCCTCAATCTCGCGTTCAAGAAACCGGACGTCGAGAAGCGGGAAGTGATCGACGCCGTGCGCGAGCTGCTGCGAAGGCTCGAGAGCGAGTAGCCTCGCCAAGCCGAGGGGGTCGCGCGGCCCGCGCGATCGCCGATGGCGGCTCGCCATCGCCGCGCTCAGGAGAAGGTCGACGACCCTTTGATTCGCGTCTCGAGCGCGACTCGTGGGTCGGTCTGCGCCTGCAAAGCCCACCGCCGGCCGGGAGGCCGGCGGGGATCGCGCGAGCCGCGCGACCCCCGTCGGACAAGTCGCTCCCGTGCACGCTCAATCTCGCGTCAGGAAACCGGACGTCGAGAAG
>DASVLC010000133.1:0-4180 GCA_036385045.1 Thermoanaerobaculia bacterium
GATGTTCGGGAGTCCGCTCACGGTCATGAATCTCGCGGAGAAATCGGCGAGCAGCGGGCCGACGAGCGGGAGTGTCTGAACGGACGACGCCTGCAGGTTCAGGAACGTGATCACGATTGCACCGGCAATCGAGCCGAGGATTGTTCCCAGCCCGCCGACTACAACCATCGCGAGAAAGAGAATCGAGAGCGTGAAGTTGAACATCCCCGGATTGATGAAGCCGAGCACGGTCGCCCAGAGTCCTCCGGCAACACCGGCATAGAAAGCGCTGATGGCGAAGCTGAGCGTCTTGTAACGGGCGAGGTCGACGCCGACCATCTGGGCGGCGATGTCGCTGTCGCGAATCGCCTGAAACGCACGGCCGATCCGGCTGCGCATCAGGTTGCGCGCGAAGAACGCCAGCACCACCGCCGTCGTGATCGTCAATCCGTAGATGCTTCGATCGCTCGACAGGTCGAACGGACCAATGCGGACGGGAGGGACGACGAGTCCCATATGACCGCCGAAGAACTTCATCCGTCCGATCACGATCGCCGTCGCCATTCCGAAGCCGAGCGTGGCAATCGCGAGATACGGCCCCTCGAGACGGAGTGCGGGGAGGCCGAGCAGGAAGCCGATGATCGCCGCCGCGAAGCCGGCGGCGAGCAGCGCCAGTGGAAAGGGCACCGACGCGCGTGTCATCAGAAGTACGGTGGCATAGGCGCCGATGGCGACGAACCCGGCGTGCCCCAGCGAAATCTGCCCTGTGAAGCCGACGAGAATGTTCAGTCCCAGCGCCACGATCACATTCACCGCCATCAGGTTCAGCGTGTAGAGCAGATGGGGCGACGCCATGAACGGAATCGCGACGAGCAGAGCGATCAGTACCGCAAACCAGAACTTCGCCCCGGTCGTCCGGAACAGACGAAGGTCCTCGAAGTAATCGCGCTTCATCAGCGCCGAAGTCGTCATGGTTGGATGGCAGAGTGTACGCGATCGGGAAGATGACGGCAGACGCTGAACTGCAGACGCGGACATCCGCTGTACGGCAGGCGGACAATGAAGAAGCCCCCGATCCCGGCATGCACCATCCCCTTGCGTTTTCTCCAGAACGCTTAACCAAACCCCAGCGTCACCCCGAGCGGGCGTGTGGGCGGGCATGCGAGGGGCCTGGCAAGCTGCGTACGCCGTAGCGCTCGGGGCCAGAAGAGTGAAGATGCCACCGAGGCTTGTCGCCTCTCCTCGACCACGCCGCTGTCTCCACAAGGCGCCCACCAAACCCCAACGTCACCCCGAGCGGGCGTGTGGGCGGGCATGCCCCTGAGGTTGTCGCCCATCTACGCGCGGGCTACGGATCGCCTTGTGCGATCATCAACAACAGCAACCGAGAGGGAACCATGACCGAAACGAACGCCGACAACAAGACACAGCTCGGGTGCGGAACGCTGATCATCATCGCGCTGATCGTGATGCTCTTCTCCGGCGGAAGGGACTCGAAGAGGCTCAGGAAGAGCGTCGACGAGCTGAATACTAAAGTCGAGCGACTCGAGAAGAAGATTGACGACTTGTCTGCGCAGGTCACCGCGAAACCGTCGACGGCGCCGGCGACAGTTGGCAATCCGTAACGTTCCTCGGAGTTCCTCGGAGTTCCTCGGAGTTCCTCGGAGTTCCTCGGAGTTCCTCGGAGTCCATCGGTTCCTCGGGGCTTCGGTGCTGCAGGGGCGATTTTTGCCTGGCGTAGAGCTCAACCGAGAACTCCGAGGAACTCCGAAACTCCGCGAGGTGTCAGTCCCGCAACAGTTAGGTCCTTTGACGTCTTTCACGCGGCTGCCTTCACGGCCCTTTGGCGGAGGCGAGTGACGATGCCGTGAGATGAACGGTAAAGCCCTCACCAGTAACGAGCTCGTCTGCCTGATCTGTGCGTGCGAAGAACCGTCGAACGAATCTGCGCGCGATCTGATGCATGCGACGGGAGCGACTTCGGCAACGGGGGTGATTGTCGCCATCTTCGTCGCCTACCCGAGCGTAGCTGCAGAACTCGTTGGGGTCGCGCGCAAAGCCATCGCAATACAGCGAATGAAGTGTCCGCGACTCGTCGAGGAGAGCGCGCTGAAGTGTCCACTCGAAGAAGAGGCGAAATAGAGAACTGACCCTTGCGCAAGCAGGCGCGAGCCTTTGGAAAGACGTACGAGCTGCACGTGTGCGGTGATACCCGTTCAGCCTGTCATCAAACGCAGGCCCGTGAGGGTGTCATCCCGAGCAAGGGACGCCTGGGGCGCGCCTGAGGAAAAGAAACGTGACCGTTGTGCGCGAAGCCGCACGTTGCGATCTGGCGCTCTTTGCCCGGTCCTTCCTTGCCCATGCCACCGACAGGTCTCATCTTCGGCGGGGCGTCATGTCGCGCGAGAGATCGGATTGAGCGTCACAAATGCCGCTTCAAGCCTACCGCGGCGCGGCGATGGCGCTCATCCGCTGCTCGATCGTTTCTTTTCCGAGCCATCGTCCGCGCATGAACACCCCCGATATCTTTGACGCCGCGGAAACGTCCTCGAGAGGATTGGCGTCTACCAGAAGCACGTCGGGGCGCTTTCCGAGCTCGATAGAGCCGCCGGTGGCCGACTCACCGAGGAATTCGTAAGGAACTGTGGTGGATGTGCGCAGAGCTTCGTAGGGCGTCAGGCCAACCGCGACGAGCTCGCGCAGCTCGCCATGCAGTGCGAAGCCTCCGATCAGACGCGGAAGCAGTGAGTCGGTGCCTGTCATCAGCTGGCCTCCCTTCTCATGAAAAACCTTCGTGAGCGGCTTCTGGAACTTTTCAAAGTCCTCTCGAATCCTGGTCTGGACGTGAGGAGGAGTCGGGCGATACAGCCTGTCGGTGATGAAAGAGCGAATGCCAAGCTGCATCGCGTGGCCGACATAGGGTGTGCCGGCAGGTGGAACGTGACCGTCGGGATCGGCGAAGGTCTCGAGGATCGCTCGCGTCGTGACTAGCGTCGGCGTCATCCACACGTTGCCGTCCGCGATCCTCCCGGCGAAGTAGTCGATCCGTTCCGGGGAGTAGTCGCCGTGGGTGTGCTTCGCCACCTCCTCCGTATGCGCGATCAGCTTCTGCCCCGAGTCGACGACGTACTCGACGGAGAGGGCATTCGGGATGTGGCCGACCACGTCCATGTCCAATCCCTTCGCCGTGGCGATTACCGCGTCGTACGTCTCGCGGCTGAGGAATGAGTAGACCTTCATCATGTCGTATCCGTCCGCATTGGCGTGCTGCACGGCGGCTTCAGCTTCGTCTGCGGTCGCCACCCAGGTGCTCAGTGGCGGCGGCCACGCCTTGTCCGGGCCGTCGATCATCCGCGCGAGAATCAGCCGCGGGGCGATCACCTCGCCTCGATCGATGCGCGGACGCAGCGCGAGCAACTCCGGCGTGCCCGACATTACCTGCACGGTCGTAACGCCGTGAGCAACGTACGGGAACAGAAAATCTTCGAACGGAAGCTCTCTGCTCGCTTCACGCGCTTCCGGCGTCAGGAGAGCAAACCACGACTCTCCTTCGACATGCACGTGCATGTCACAGAGCGCGGGCAGCAGATAACGTCCCGTCGCGTCGATCCGGAGCGCCCCAGGCGGAACCTTCACCGCCGAGTCGGGCCCGATGGCGACGATCGTGCCGCGCTCGAACACCACTGTGTGGTCGCGCAGCACACGCTCGCGATCCATTGGAACGACTGCAGCGTGAACGAATGCGACGACATCTGAGTCCGGCGCGGGGTCCTGCGCGTTGGGCGCCGTTGCGCACGATACCGAGAAGACGAGAAGAGCGACGATGAACCAGCGTTGACGGACACTCATTGCAACGACCTCGTACGCGTACTACGGGATGTACTGGCAGCCGGTTTCAACGACGTGAAGGCGACGCCGGCTGGTCGAAAGCTACACGAGGCGGGTACGCCAATACCGCGGTCGCCTACTCATCGGAGCAAGTGCCACCAGCTCGATCTCGTCTCGAACGCGCGATAAACCTGATAGAACGGGAACGCCTCAAACGAATGCGTCGCACTGGAGGTGTGACGCGGACAATGGGAGCGACGCCTCCGATAGGAGCACGTGCGGCTCCAGAATCCTCTACCTTCCCGGCGGATCGATGCGGTCTTTATACGAGGCGTAGTCAGCGCGTGGCGACGACGCTGAGCACAAACAGCAA
>DASVLC010000134.1:0-17725 GCA_036385045.1 Thermoanaerobaculia bacterium
AGACAGGTCGACGGCAGCCGCGTATCGCGGCTGCCGTCCGTTTTTTCACCGCCGGTCACGAACTCTGGCCACTCTTCCATCTGATACCTCCGGGCCAGGCTCTGATTCAGACCGCGTTCCGGCCGTCTCCAGAGAGGAAGAGGCGAATCGGGTGTCAAAATCTTCTGCCACGAAGACCCCGCAGGCCCGCCCCGGAGGTCCTCAGCGGCGAATCAGGACAGTCGATAGCGGTTTCCGGACGAGATCCGGCACGCGGCAGCCTTCGGCCGGATAGCCGACCGGGATCAGGAGAAACGCCTTCTCGTTCTTCGGCCTGCCGAGCAGCTCTCGAAGGAAGCCCATCGGGCTCGGCGTATGCGTCAGGGTCGCCAGCCCCGCCGCATTGAGCGCGGCGAGCAGAAAGCCGCACGCGATCCCGACCGACTCATTCACGTAGTAGTGCGTGACGTGGCCGCCCTCGGCGTCGAGCCCATAGTCTTCTCTGAAGACGACGATCAGTGCCGGCGCGGTCTCCAGAAACGGTTTCTCCCAATCGGTCTGCAGCGGAGCGAGAGCGCGAAGCCACTCCTCGGTCATCCGTCCGTGATAGTTCTCGTACTCTTCCCTTTCGGCCGCCAGCCGGATCTCCCGCTTCAGCGAGGGATCGGTGACCAGGACGAACTTCCATGGTTGCATGTGCGCTCCGGACGGAGCGGAAGCAGCGGCTTCGATGGCGGTGACGATCGCGTCCAGCGGAACCGGCTCGCTCGAGAATTCTCGAATCGAACGCCGCAGCAGAAGTGCGTCCCGGAATGCGCGGACGGCAGCGAGCATCTCGTTCTCATTCATCCGCGGCCGGACGAATGGAATCGTGGAGAACGGAGGGGAGGTCATTGGCCGAAAGGACGACGGCGCAGCCGCGTCAGCCGGCGGCCGCTGCCCGATCCGCACCCCACGTCCGCTCCCATTCGCCCGCGGCGGGCGAGAAGAGATCGAGACCGCTCTTCCGGTACTCCTTCAGCGGGAAGAGAGTCTGCTTGCCGGAGAGCTGGAAGTCGGCGGCGAGATCGTTGATCACCGACTCGCATTCGTCGACCGACCTGGCGCGCACGGTCGTGTAGATGTTGTAGGGCCAGTCGGAATACGTGGTCCGCAGGTGGCAGTGAGAGACGGCACGATGCTGCACGAACCTCTCCGCGTACTCGTCGACACGAGCGTCGGGGACGATCCAGACCCCCATTGCAGAAGCGCTGAAGCCCGGCTTCCGTGACTGGACCGTCGCGGCAAGCCGCCGGAGCTGTCCTCTGGCAGTCATCGATCGCGCGGCGGTGAGGAGATCCTCGGCGATGATTCCGGCGCCCCGCGTCAGGACGTCGAACGGGCGTGGCTGGAGCGGCATCTCACCCTGCAGCAGGCGGACCGCCTCGACTTCCTGTTCGGTCAGCGGGACGGGAGGCTTATTCTCGAGCTCCGACGGGGCCTCCCCCTCGCCTCCACCTTTGTAGATGCGCAGCGTCTGGAGCGGCCGCATCGTCTCGCAACCGGTCTGTTGCTGCAGAACCGCGACCGTCTCGTCCATGCCGAGCCGCGAGAATGGGGAGACATGGATGGTGAACCATAAATTGAGGTCGTTGTTGCGCCGATAGTTCTGGGTCACCCCGGGATGGGCATTGACGACGGCAGCGGCGTCGTCGATCCGATCGGGGTCGACGCGGGCAGCCACCAGCGAAGTGCGGTAACCGAGCGCGCGCACGTCGAACTGCGCACCGAGATGCCGGATCGCACCATCACGGCGTAACCGGTCCGTACGCTTGAGGACCTCTTTCTCCGACATATCGAGCGTCTGCCCGATGAATGCGAAGGGAGTCGAAACGAGTGGAATGTCCTCCTGCAGAACAGCCAGTAGCTCCTGGTCGCGTTGATCCATTTCCTGCATTTGACCCCTCGGCGCGTGAGCGTTCCGTCGAGTTGAAGAGAGAGCTCAATTGTAGCGCAGCTTCGGATACTCGTCCGGTGCGATTTTCTCTCCACGGGCAGCTCGCTCGCGGTGCAGCTCACCCGCCTGCACGGCGTCTTCTCGCATGAGTCCCCGGTATCCCTCTGGAAATGATGAGAGTTTTGCCGCTGCCGCGGCGAAGAGACGGACTCCGCCGCGGTACGTCCCCCTCTGGAGGTGATGATAGGCGGCAGCCAGCTGAATCATTCCCTGGATGAATCTCCTGTCGGGCTCGGGCGCCTCGAGCCAGATCGCTTCCCACACCTCGTGCGCATCCCAGAATCTGGCGTCGTTGAAAAGCCTGACTCCCTCCTGAAAACTCATCGCGCACACCGAGCCGGCTCGAGCGCTCGACGCGCCCGAGCCGCGGCAGTGGATCAGTCGTCCGCCCGCACGCCCTTCCGGAGAACATCACACACGGCGGCCGTGAAATCGGCCGTAGAGCCGGTGCCTCCAATGTCGCGCGTTCGCTGCTCGGGTCCCATGGCGAGAACCTTCGTGACGGCGTCCTGAATCCGGCGCGCCGCCTCCATCTCGCCGATGTGCTGGAGCATCATCACGGCCGACTGCAGGAGCGCCAGCGGATTCGCCTTGTTCTGGCCCGCCAGGTCGGGGGCACTTCCATGCACCGCCTCGAACACCGCACCGTTCGCGCCGATGTTCGCCCCCCCCACGACACCGAGTCCGCCGACGAGTCCGGCGGTGAGATCGGAGACGATGTCGCCGTAGAGATTCTCGAGAAGAAGGACGTCGAACTGGTTGGGATCGATGACCAGCTGCATGCAGAGGTTGTCGACGATCCGGTCATCCGCCTCGATGTTCGGGTAGTCCTTCGCGACCTCGCGGAAGCAGCTCAGAAACAGGCCGTCCGAGAGCTTCATGATGTTCGCCTTGTGCACCGCGGTGATCCGCTTGCGACCGTGCGTCTGCGCATAGTCGAACGCGAAGCGCGCGATGTTCGTGGAGGCACGCGCCGTGATGATCTTCAGCGACTCGACGACACCGGGAACGACCTCGTGCTCCAGACCGGCATAAAGACTTTCAGTGTTCTCCCGGACTACCACCAGGTCGATGTCTTCGTAGCGGGTGATCACGTTCGGCAGCGACTTCACTGGACGAAGATTCGCGTACAGATCGAGCGTCTTGCGCAACCGGACGTTGATCGACGTGAAGCCGGTACCTACCGGTGTCGTTACCGGCCCCTTGAGCCCGACTTTGTTCTTGATGATCGAGTCGAGCACTTCCTGCGGCAGAGGGTCGCCAAATCGCGAAATCGCCTCGGCACCGACGAAGAACTTCTCCCACTCGACATCGACCCCTGCACACTCGATGATCTGGACGACCGCCGCGGTGACCTCCGGGCCGATGCCATCACCGGGAAGCAGTGTGATTTTGTGTTTCGCCATTGCTTACAGCTCCTTGTCCGGACTCGATGTCATCGCTCCGACATCGCTCCGCGGCGCGTAGTGTAGTGCGTCAGCCACCTCACCCGGTGGCGCCGCGGTTCAGTTCTTCTGCTCGCTCCCGCGCAGCATCGAGAGAAAACTCCAGAGGAAACACCTTCTGAAGCTCGCTCCAGTGAGGCAACTCGTCAATGCACCGCCGGATACTCTCGAGCGTCGCGGGGATGAACTCCAGATAGTGCAGACGCCCGCGGTCGATCGGCTGACGTGCGAACGTTCCGAGAATCTTGATCGAACGCTGCAGGAGAGCCTCGAAATAGCGCCGCCGGACTCCCTCGTCACGCTTCGTCGCGTTCCGGTAGTTCTCGAGCAGCTCGAGCTCGGTTGCATCTCCCAGTATCCGCGCGACGCCCCGGTCGCGGAGCAGCGAGGCGAGGTCATAGGTGTCCGGCCCCATACGCAGATCCTGATAATCAATCAAATATAATGATTCACCGATAACATGAATATTTTGACCGTGAAAATCACGATGACATAATGTATATGGATGTTGTGAGACCACTTCCGCGATTTTCTGCAGAAACGGACCGAGTGGAGCTCCGTCCATTCCCATCAGCTTCTCCGCGTAGAACTCCCGCGCCATCTCGAGCTCCTGGAAAAAGAACGCGGCGGTGAACGGCGGATTGATGTTGCAGACGCCGGCCTGCTGAAAACCGGCGAGCAGATCGATCGCGGCACGGTACAGTCGCAGGCCTTCCGCGCGCTCTTCGTGAAGTACGTCGAAGAGCGTGCGGTCTCCCGCATCCCTCTGAAGCATGACACCGGGGCCGTGCTGAATGACTTCCGGGACCGGCGCATGACTGACTACGATCTCGTACGCGCCGAGAAACTGCCCGAGCTGGTCGCGCACCTCGTCGGGATACCAGGCAACGATGAACGTTTCGTCTCCAGCCGACCTGATCCGGTAATAGGCGCGCACCGAAGCATCGCCTGCGAGCGCCTCTGCCGTCCAGCCCCGGCCCAGCCACTCGTCGACGTAACGGACTGCTTGCTGCGGCAGTGTCGTCACGCGGATGCGTCGGCAGCCGAAGCGCCGGGACGATCGTCCCGGCGTCTTCGACTCGTGCCGGGCCTTATTTCGGAGTCGGTCCCGTCTCGCCCGGCCCGGCATCGCGAATGACGATGCCCGTGATCGAGACTGGATTATTGGGACGGTCGTTGGCACCCTTCGGTGCGTTGACGATCTTGTCGGCCACGTCCATCCCCTTCGTCACCTCACCGAAGACCGTGTACTGGCGGTCGAGGAAGGTAGAGTCTTTGACGACGATGAAGAACTGCGACGACGCGCTGTCCGGATGGTTCGCGCGGGCCATGGAGACGATCCCGCGGCGGTGCGAGATTTCGTTGAACTCCTGATTGATGTTCGAGCCGGCACCACCCGTGCCCCAGGTCGACGGGTCGCCCGAGATGGTGTTCGGATCGCCCCCCTGAACCATGAAGCCCGGGATGACGCGGTGGAACTTCGTCCCGTTGTAAAAGCCCTTCTGCGCCAGGTCGATGAAGTTCTTGACGTGGCCCGGGGCCTCTCCGGCGAAGAAGCGGATGTGAATCTCCCCCTCGGACGTCTGCAGCTCAGCTACCTTGTTCTCATACTCACTCATAGGCTTCTCCTCCTGACCCGCCGCGGCGTCGGGTGTCGTGGCCTCGGTCTCGGCCGTCGCGGTCGTGGCCACGGATGCGGTCTCCGTGGTTGCCTGCTCCCCACCCGGCGAACAGGCGACGGCGAACATCAGCAGGCCGAACAGAATCGATCTCACCATATAAAAACCTCCTCTGGTGTCCGGCCGCGAATCCTAGCACGGCCGATTGAGTGCAACTCGTGGACCCGCGTCTCAGGCGGAACACACCCTCAGCTGAGCGGCGCAACTTCGTCGAACCACCGCATCATCGACTCGCCTCGCTCACTGCGTGCACGCGAGCGCTCCAGTCCGAGAGTGACGATCGTCTCGATCAGGCGGGGATATCGCATCTCGCTCGCCTCCCACAGCTTGGGATACATCGAGATCCGGGTAAATCCGGGGATCGTGTTGATCTCATTCAGATAGAGACGGTTCGTCCCTTTCTCGAGAAAGAAGTCGACTCGCGCGTAGCCTGCCGCTCCGATCGCCTTGAAGGCACCGAGCGCCAGCCGCCGGACTTCATCCGCCCGCGAAGGCGGCAACTTCGCAGGAATCAGCAGTTGTGATCCACTCTCGACGTATTTGTCCGCGTAGTCGTAGAACTCACGGCCCGCGATGATCTCGCCGACCACAGACGCCTCCGGCCGCTCGTTACCGAGCACGGCGACCTCGAGCTCCCTCGCATCGACTCCCCTCTCGATGAGGACTCTGTCGTCGAAACGGAACGCATGTTTCATCGCCTCGTCGAGCTCGCGCTCGCGCTTCACTTTCGTCACTCCGACCGAGGAACCACCGTTCGCAGGCTTGACGAAATAGGGGAGACGCAGCGCGTTCGACGTCGTGCGGGTGACACGTTCCCGCTCGTGCTTCCACTCCTGCTCGAGCACCGGGACATGGTCGACGAGAGGCAGCTTCGCGGCCGCGAATGCCTGCTTCATGTGGACCTTGTCCATCCCCACTGCTGATGCCGTCACGCCACTCCCCACGTACGGAATCCCCAGAGTGTCCAGGTACCCCTGAAGCGCACCATCTTCGCCACCTGTCCCGTGGATCAGCGGAAAGGCGATGTCGAACGGATTCGTACGGACCCAGCTCTCGAACGAAAAATCGGCGTCTCCCTGTAGAGCCTGCCCCCCCGAAAGCACGCCGGCGCTCCGCTCGGGCGTCAGGAAACGCCCGTCGCGAGCCATGCAGAGCGGAATGATCTCGATCCGATCGGGTGAGACAGCCTCCGATACGGATCGCGCCGAGAGAATCGAGACATCATGCTCGGCCGAGCGTCCGCCGAAGAGGAGCAGAGTTCGCAGAGCACTCATCGCGGTTTCCTGACATCGCGTTCGTTGCCAGCTTGCGAAATCTCACCTGCCAAGAGGAATGCTCCCGATGAGGTATTTGAGGTCTTCGTCGCGCCAGCGGACACCGCCGCCGAAAGTGAACGCAGTGTCATTGAGAGCGTTGTCGACACCTGTGGTGACGAAGATCTGCGGGGTGCGCGGGCGCTCCCGCCGGATGATGTATTCGCCGAGAACGCGAAGGTGCGGGTTGTCGTCCCGCTTGTTGCCGAAGTCGAACGCCTCGCCGGTCAGCCTGACCCGTTCATTCAGTCTGTAGTCAGCTCCCACGCCGCCGGTCGAATCGAAGAGTCCGACGCGGACGGCGAGATCATCGAGTACCCAGCCGACCTGCGCCGAGACCAGAAAGTCTCGGTCGTATTTCGTCGTCTCGGTGATCTCGGTCGCCGACTCGCCGGTCGTGGGATTGGTCACCGTCTCGACCACGACTTTGTCTCGTCGCCGCCCCCGCGGGTCGTCACTCAGCTCTACGTTAAAGAAGCGGTTATTTTCGGGGTTGGGAACGAGCCGGAGCCCGATGGTCGAGCGTGATTTCCCCGTCACCGTCTCGACGCCATTGACGGTTTGAGGATCGAGACCGGCGTAATAGTCGGCCTTGATTCCGAGGTCCATCTGGATGCGCGTCGCTCGACCCAGCGTCTCGCGTAACTCGCCCACGCCCCCTTCTACCGCCGCGAGTGCTCCGGTGAGACGGTCGTGCGCCTCGTTGTTGTAGAAGAGGCGGCCTACGGTTCCCTCGCCACTGCGAACCTGTCCGGTGATCTCGTTCAGATTGTCCGCCGTCACCCGCAGCTCCGACGAAAGGTCGCGGATGTTCTGCACGATGCGACGCGTGTCCTCACGGTTCTCACCGACGGTTCCTCCAATCTGCGAGGCCACGGCATCGAGGGTCGCCGCGAGCCGCGGAATCTCGACACGCAGGTGCTCGGTGATCTGACGCGTATTCGCGAGGGTGGCGTCGACGTTCTCGCGGTTTGCCGCGATCAGCATGCGCACTTCGCCGGTGATCGATCTGACGTTATCGACGATGTCCTCGAGACGCTGCTGTCCGGCAGGACCGGCCATCACCGTCCGCAGCGAAGCGGTGATCGCCTTCACATCTTCGGCAATGGCTGAGACCTGCGAGGTGACCTGATCGATCGACGTGGCTGAGGTTCCGCGAATCGTCACCGGCCCCTCGGAGATCACCGGCCGCGTCATGCTCCCTGGACTGAGCTCGACGTACTTCTCGCCGAGCAGTCCCATGCTCTCCACCCGTGCCGACGCGTCAGACCGGAGAGGGACGTCATCGTCGACTTCCAGCGTCACCTCGGCGCGGCCATCGGGCAGCACACGGATGGCCGTCACATGTCCCTTCTGGACGCCTCCGATGCGGACCGCCGACTCGCGGTCGAGACCGGCCACATCGTCAAAGATCGCTTTGACCTCACGCGTACTGCTGGAGCGGCCCAGATTGATGTCCTCGATCTTGAGGATGAAGTAGCCGAGCACGCCGAGGGCAATCAGCATTACGAGCCCGACCTTTGCGGCATTGGACATGGTGGTTCACTCCGGTTTCTTCGAGAGAGGGTCGAGCCCTGCTCTTCGCAGCATCTGGTAAAGAGTAGCAAGCGGCAGTCCTACGACGTTGGTGTAACTGCCGTGTATCGACTCGATGAACATCGCGCCGACTCCCTGAACCGCGTAGGCGCCCGCCTTGTCGAGCGGCTCGCCCGTTCCAACGTACCACTCGATCTCCTCCGCGGACAGAGGGAGCATGCGCACTTCCGATTCCGCGATCCTGGTGTCGTGGTGCCCACGGCCGGCATTCTGCAGCGTCACCCCGGTATAGACGATGTGCGTTCGACCGGCGATCGCTGCGAGCATCCGCTGCGCGTCGCGTCCATCGACCGGCTTCTCGAGCAGTTCGTCGCCTAGAAGTACGGTGGTGTCAGCTGCAATGATCCACGACGCGGGATACGCGGCGGCCAGCGCCTGCGCCTTCTCGCGGGAAAGCCGTGCAACGTACTCCTCCGGTGCCTCACCCTCCTGGCGTACTTCCGGGATATTGCTCGGCCGCACCTCGAACTCGAGGCCGATCGATGCGAGCAGCTCGCGCCGGCGCGGAGATGCAGAGGCAAGGATGAACGTCACACGGCGCAGTTTATGTCAGGCGCGGGAAGAGGAGACGCTGGCTGACGTAGGTCCGGCGACATACGTCGCCTGTAGACGCTCACGATCGGTAAGCGTTTCCCCGGTGCGAAGCGGCCGTCATGAAGACGATCCGCTCGTCGTCGTCGACCTCGTAGAAGAACCGCCAGGAGCCGATCCTGTACCGCCAGGTCTCGGGCTGGTAACTCTTCAACTTCTTGATGTGAGGACCGAACCGCGGGTGGGAACGGAGCTGCGGATGAACGAACTCCGTGAGCTTCTCGACGATCGTCGGCTCGCCTGCGCGTGCGATGGCTCGGAGGTCCTTTCGAAACTGGTCGGTCTCGAAGATCCGGAATTCAGCCAACGAAACGCCCTTTGCGCCGGCGCGCTTCGTTCGACCCCTTCAGGAGACGGGCGAGAAGCTCCTCATTTTCGAGGATCTCCGCCATCTCGGCGTCATCCGTAAACTGCTCTTCTCGCAGCCTGGCCAGAGCGGCCGTCTCGATGAGGTTCGACAGCGGCCGCCGCTGCGCGTCGGCGGCCTCGCGGAACGTCTCGTAGGTTGCGTCGTCGAGCCGGAGCGTCACCACCTTGGCCATTCCTGCCTCCGCACTGTTCGAATTCGTTTGTATTCTATCGTATTCCCTACCGATACGGCGCGACGACGATCGCGGCGGCGATCGTCGTCTTCCCGACTCCACCCTTTCCCCCTCCTGCCCGTGGCTGATTGCGGGGATGCCAGATGCAGCAGGCGCTCCCTCAGGAGTCTGCGCCCACTTCGGCTCTTGCGCGGCTCACGTTGAGAATCACGACGAAACGCCCCTCGGTCACGATGCGGTAGACAACGCGCAGACGGCCCGCTCGGTAACTCCACAGGCCTCTGAGCGGTTCGTACAACGGCGCTCCGGCGATCGGATCGTCGTCGATCGTCTCGAGCGCCGCCAGCGCGAGAGTCCGATCCTCGGCGGTCAACCCACGCCAGTCGTGCTCCACCGACTCGGCGATGCGCAACCGGTCATTCCACATCCTGGCCCTCGATCAGATCCTCCACCAGGAGCATCTTCCCCTTCCGCGCATCTTCGTCGGCACCGGAGATCCGGGCGAACAGGAGCGAGTCGCTGGCGATCTCGATCGTCTCGCTCATCGCCAGATATTCGTCGTACGAGATCAGGACGGCGACCGGACGCCCTTCGCGCTCGAACAGCGAGCGCGTTCCCTGCACTTCGCATTCGCGCAGCAGGTCCCTGGCTTCGTCCGGGAGCTCGAGCAGATCGAGTTTCTTCACTGAGCCTTCGTGTCGTCGAGGTAACGGCGGAACTCGGCTCCCAGTTGCGGATGCCGGAGCGCATAGTCGACGGTCGCTTTCAGATATCCGATCTTCTCACCGGCGTCGTAGCGCCGCCCCTCGAACACATACCCGTAGAAATCGCCGGCCCGGACCAGTTCGCGCATCGCATCGGTGAGCTGAATCTCGCCGCCCGAGCCGCGCTCCGTCTTCTCGAGCAGGCTGAAGATATCGGGAGGCAGGATGTAGCGGCCGATGATGGCGAACTTCGACGGCGGATTGATCTTCGGCTTCTCGACCATCTCCGTTATGCGGAAACGGCGATTGCCGACATGCTCGCCTCCGACGATGCCGTAACGCGAGGTCTCCGCCTGCGAGACCTCCATGAGAGCGACGACAGGCCTCCCCGTCTCCTCGAAGACACGCCGCATCTGGAGAAGACACGGCTCGTCGGCGAGGATCACGTCATCGGGAAGGACGACCGCGAAGGGAGCATCGCCGACAGCATCCCTCGCCGTGAGGACGGCGTGCCCCAGGCCGAGAGCCTCCTTCTGTCTCACGGCGATCAGATCGACCATCCGGCTGACCGCGTCGACCTCCGCGAGAAGATCGCTCTTGCCGCGCTCCTGGAGGGATCGCTCGAGCTCCGCGGTCCGGTCGAAGTGGTCGAAGATCGACTCCTTCCCCTTCGAGGTCACGATGATCAACTTGTCCATCCCGGAAGCGCTCGCCTCTTCGACTCCGTACTGAAGGATCGGCTTGTCGACGAGCGGCAGCATCTCCTTCGGAATGACCTTCGTCGCGGGAAAGAAACGTGTACCGAAGCCGGCACAGGGAAACACGCACGTGCGCAGAGAGCTCATGACTGGAGGATATCAGCGCGCAGGCGTCGACCGGGATCGATGTGTCCGGCGTATCGTTTGCTATGGCCTGCGCAGAAACGGTGCCCGGCTTCCCCTGAGACAGGCTGACGAGTCTGCTGGCGACGGGGAACTCCCTGCGGTACTTTGATGTTCAGGTTCACCAAATCATCTCGATGTGCGCGCAGCACAACAAGGAACTCGGGCGGGCAATGCGTAAACTCCTCATTCTTCTAACAGTTCTCCTGGTCACAGCACCGCTCTCCGCGCAGTGGCGGAGGGCGGGACTCTTCGGCGCGGACGTACGTGCGCTCATCGTTCATCCGGACGATCCAGACAAGCTCTACCTCGGAACGAGCGCCGGAGATGTCTATGTCTCTTCCGACGGCGCGAAGAGCTGGATCAATCCGCGATACGGCGTGCCCTTCCCAAACTACGTCATCGACAACCTCACCCTCGACGCGAAGGGCAACCTGTGGGCTGCCTCCTGGGGACTCTGGGGCGGCGGCGTCATCGCGGTCTCGTCGGATGAGGGCAGGACCTGGGAGCGCCGCGATGCGGGGCTCGAGGACTTCTCGATCCGCGCGTTCGTCATCGATCCGAACGATGAGAATTTCATGGTGGCCGGAGGGCTCACCGGCGTCTACCGCAGCAGAGATGCGGGACGAAAATGGGAAAAGATCTCAGACCAGATCCACGTCGGGTCGCTGGCGATCGATCCACGATCGCAGGACAGGATCTACGTCGGGACGTGGCGTCAGGGATGGCGTACCGACGACGGCGGCCGGAACTGGAAGCACATCGCGAACGGGATGGTGCTCGACACCGACATGTTCACCATCACGATCGATCCAGGGAAACCGGACAACGTCTGGGTCGCAACATGCGGATGGGTCTACAACTCCCAGAACGGCGGAGATCAGTGGACGCGCTACAAAGACGGTTTCAACAACCGCCGCATTCACGACGTGAAGATCGATCCGTCGAATCGCAATGTGGTTTATGCGGGCTCGGTTGCAGGGCTCTATCGCTCCGATAATGGAGGCAAGCTCTTCTCCGTCATCTCCGACGAGAGCCTGGTCATCAACTCGATCGTTCTCCACCAGTCGCGGCCAAAGCGAATCATCATTGGCGTAGAGGGTGACGGCGTTTACGTATCGAACGACCACGGCAAGACGTACCAGCGAAGCTCGAGCGGCTTGCACAACCTCCGCATCACCTCCATCGCTCCCGATCCTCTCGTGAAGAACCGGATCTACGGAGCGGTGACATCCGGCGGCGCGGCGTCAGGTGTCTATCGGTCCGACGACGGCGGCACGAGATGGGAAAAGACGAGCCGTACGGCTCTGCCCGAGGTGCTCTCGCTCAACGTGGCGATGGAACCCGACGCGGAGGTCAAGTTCATCGCCGGCACGGAGAAGGGCTTCTTCTGGAGCTCTGATGGAATCGAATGGACTCAGGCGACACCGTCTGCGTTCCCGATCCGCGTCGACAAAGTGCTCCGATTCAACAGCCAGCGTTCCTTTGCCGCGACGGCGGAAGGAGTCTTCACGACGCGCGATTCCGGAAAGAACTGGTACCGGCTCGGCAACGAGGCCGGAAATCGCGCAGTCGATCTTGCTGTAGGCAATCTCGAAGGGCGGCGCGCATTGTTCGCACTGACGGCGACGGGCATCGACGCGTTCGATGGATCGACGTGGATCCCGATCGCCGAGGCACCGGCACGCGGCCGAAGCATCGCCATCCGATCCAACGGGGGGAGCGACGTCATCTTCGTCGCCGGAGTGCAGGGAGTGCGGGCGGGCAGCATCGATCAGACACGCCGGTGGGTTCCGACCCACTCTCCCGATGCCCAGTTCGCCGCGGTTCATGGCGCGAATCGTGACGGATCGCAAATGCTCTTCCTCACCTCGCGCAACCAGCGCGAGATTCTGATCGGCGAGCCGTCGAGTCACGAGTGGAGCGAAATCGCCCTCCCGATCCGCAACACCGAGATCACCTCAGTGATCGCCGATCCGTTCTCGCGCACCCGCTTCTACGTCGGCACCCTCGGCGACGGTATCTACATCTACGAAGGGCTGACGCGACGCTTCGTGACCGCGGATCAGCACCCGAAGCCGGTCGTCGCACCGGGCGGAGGGGGGTAGGCGCTCAAATCGAAATTGAAAATTGAAAATTGAAAATTGAAAATTTGCGGGAGCCACTGTTCTCGACGAATTGAGAATGCGCGGCGTCCGGCTCTTCCCGAGTTGAGCCTGCGCGCGGCCGGCGCTTGCCTGTCATCCTGAGCCGCCGGAACCCCGGGGGTGGGGGCGTGGGCGGGAGGGGTGCAGGACGGTCGAAGGACCCCGTCATCGTGCGCGAGGACCACTCCCATTCTCAATTCCCAATTCTCAATTCGCGGCAGCGCTACCGCGGGTCGTAGTACCTCACGGCCAGAACGCCGATCCCCTTCTTCCCCTGATCGGAGGTGGGATCGTCGCTGACTACGACCATGACATTGGGCAATTGCCCGTCATAGATGAGTACGGAACGGGTGGCGAGTCGCGGTTCTCCGAACGTCTTCAGCAGGTACGCCTTTTTCTGCTCAAAGACCTTGGAGATCTCGGGAAGGAAGACGAAGAGCTCGAACCGGATCGAGCGAAGCCTCTCCTGATGGAACTCGAGGGTCATCGCCCGCTCGCCGCTGTAGTCGACGACGAGCTCGTTGCGGTCTTTCCCCTGCTTCGGTGCCCACGAGTCGAGCGACTGCAGGACCTGAGTACGTGACATTCCGATGACGAGGTGGAAGGCGTCGGGACGCATCCAGCCGATCTGGTCTTTGGCAGCCGGAGGAGTCGTGACGGCGAGGACGAGGGCGAGCAGTAGCGGCATCAGTGGATGTAATTCGCGTCGGGCTGCTCGACATTCCGCCGGGACTGAACGATCGAGGCAGCAAGCATCGCACGCCGGCCGATCTCGTCCCACCGCTGGGCGCTGACGAGATCGGGAACCGCGAGGGAACCTCCGAGATTCACGGCGACGCATCCCGCATCGAGATAGCCGTCGATCGCGTCGAGAGCCACCGGTCCGCCGGCCAGCATTCTCACGTCACGGATCGGACCGCGAATCGTCCGGATGTAGTCAGGGCCGCCGAGTTGAGGCGCCGGATAGACCTTCACGACATCGCAGCCGATCTCCCATGCACGAATGATCTCGGTCGGAGTGGCAGCACCAGCGATCGAGAGGAGGTCGTTCTCGATCGAGTACTCGATCACCGCGGCGTCCGTGTGAGGCGAAACGATGATTCGAGCGCCGGCACGACGAGCCAGCGCGGCATCGCTGGTCGTGCGTACCGTTCCCGCTGCGATCGCGATCCGATCCCCATACCGTTTTCCGAGTTCAGCGATCAGCTCGACCGCGTCAGGAGTCGTGAGCGTGATCTCGACGATCCTGATTCCGTTTGCCGCATACGCCTCTGCCACCGCCGCCGCTGCCGCTGCGCTGTCCTCGCGAACGACACCGATGATCTGTTCACTGCACAGGTGCGCGAGCAGCTCATTTCGAGACATCGGAGTGACTTTAGCACCATCGCCGCTGGTGCGGCTCACGTCTCGGAAACGCTTTCGAGAGACCGAGTCCAGGCTGCACGCGCGCCGGCAGGCAGCCCCCGAGGCTGGCGAGCGACGGCAGTGGCAGGTAACATGGCCTCTTCCCACGAGAGGAATGACCAATGGTTCTGATCAACAAAGCGATCAATGAAGTGACGGTGAAGCTCGTGTACTACGGGCCCGGACTCTGCGGCAAGACGACGAATCTCGAGAAGATCTACGCGAACCCCAAGCTCGACAACAAGGGGAAGATGATCTCGATGTCGACGGAGACGGACCGCACCCTCTTCTTCGACTTCATGCCGATGGAGCTCGGCACCATCGCAGGACAGAAGGTCCGCGTGCAGCTCTACACGGTGCCGGGGCAGGTCTTCTACGACGCGACGCGAAAGCTCGTCCTGCGTGGTGCTGACGGCGTGGTGTTCGTGGCCGACTCTCAGCCGTCGATGCGCGACTCGAACATCGACAGCCTCGAGAATCTGAAGGCGAACCTCCGCCTCAATCGCATCGATCCCGACAAGATCGCGATCGTTTACCAGTACAACAAACGCGATCTCCCCAATCCCTCATCGATCGAGGAAATGACTGAGTACCTGAAGACGGGGACTGCTCCGGTGGTCGAGGCCGCGGCGATCAACGGCACCGGCGTCACCGCCACACTCCGCGCCGCGGTAGCCAGAATTCTCGACAACCTGAAGAACAACGTCGACACCACGATTCACGAGAACGCGCCGCTCACGAGACCCGACATGTCCGAAAGGGCTGGCGTGAACACCGGGGCTTCCGGCGCGCCGAAGCTGTCGATGAAGGGGGAGTCTGCTCCTCCGCCGCCGGTCGAGCAGCCGGTCGCCGTCCCCCCGCCAGCCCCGCTGACCCAGCAGGCGCCTTTCGGCGCGGCGACTGAACTATCCCCGTCGATGCCGGCTGAGGCGTCCATGGATTCCCCCTTCCACTCCCCGTTCGGCGTCGAGGAAGCCGCACCCCGATTCGATCCCTCGAATCTCGCTGCCGTGATCGAAGAGGAAGATCCGTTCGGCCAGGCCGCCGAGCCGGTCGCCACGAGCGTTGACGAACCGTTTGCGCCATCGCCGGTGCCCGAGGCAGTCGATGTCTTCGCCGCGACGGTGCAGACAGCTCCCGACGAGCTGGCTCACCTCGAAACCCTGCTCGCATCCAGTCGCGAGATGGTCGCGTCTCTCGAAGCAGCTCTCGAACGGGCTAGAGAAAACGAGCAAACGATTGCCGCGATGCTGAAGGGTAGATAGGCCAGTCTTCACCCTCAGCGATACACTGCGCCGCACTACGATGACCTGGTATCAGGAGTGGTTCGGCGAGGAGTACATCGAGCTCTACTCACACCGCGACGAGAACGAGGCGCGCCAGCAGGTCGCCTTCTTCCGTGAGCAGTGCGGGCGCATCGACGGTCCGGTGCTCGATCTCGCCTGCGGCATGGGGCGCCACATGCAGGAGCTCCAGGCACACGGCTATCACGCGGTCGGCTGCGACCTCTCCTGGATTCTTCTTCGCACGGGAATGCAAGAGTACGGATCGATGCCGATCGCACGGGCCGATATGCGCAGCCTCCCCTTCTGCGACGGAGTGTTCGAAGGCCTCGTGAACTTCTTCACGAGTTTCGGATACTTCTCCGACGAGGAAGAGAACGTACAGGTGGTCCGGGAGATGGCCCGCGTGATGGCCGACGGGGCGCCGTTCCTGTTCGACTACCTGAACGTTCATCGTGAGCTGGAAGGGCTGGTGCAGCGTGAGACGCGCGAGACTCCCCTCGGTTCGGTGCGGATCGAACGATGGTTCGACAGATCCGACAGGTCGTTCAACAAACGGATGACAATCGGTGAAAAACGCTACCTCGAGCGGGTGCGGGGCTACGATCTCGATGAGATATCTGCGATGTTTGCGGCCTGCAACATGAAGATCCGCGCGGCATTCGGCAATTTCGACGGCGAGCCCTTCGATCAGTCGTCCGAACGACTGATCCTGCTCGGAAACAGAATCCGATGAATCGTCGAGTTCCGCTCGCCCGGTATCCGGGCATGAACCGCTTCGTGCTCGACTGGCTGGGTGGCGACGAGCGCTTCCTCAGACGCGGCACGCATCGAGAGACCGCGCCGGACGTCCGCCGCCAGCCACACGACAGAGGCTCGCTGGCCGCCGCGCTCGAAGAATCGAACCGGCGATGGGGAATCTCGACCGATGCCTCCCTCGGTCCGTGGGCGCGTGGCGAGTCATTGACCATCATTGCCGGACAGCAGGTCGGGTTTGCAGGCGGCCCGCTCTACACGCTCGCCAAACTGGCGACCCTGGTGCGGCTCAAGCGCGATCTCGAGTCGCAGGGCATTCCGGTCACCGCGTTTTTCTGGCTCGCCACCGAGGATCACGACTTCGACGAAGTCGCCTCCTTAAACCTTCCGGTTTCGACGTTGTCATCGACCACTGAGGTGAACCGGGAGCTCGACCTTCACTGTATCCGCGCGATTCGAAAGGCGGACCCGCGTGCCGCCGTCGGATCGCTTCCCGTCGCCGACTCTCTTTCATCGCAGCTCATCTCCTTCTACGACATCGAACGGCCATCCTGGCTTCGCGAAGGAATCAGCTTCCGCGACTCATTCGCGGAATTGATCGCCAGCATGTTCGGAAACGACGTGGTCCTCGTCGACTCGCTGCTCCCGGAGTTGCGTCGCGCCGGCGAGCCGCTGTTCCAGCGAATTCACGCGTGCCGCAACGAGATCCAGACCGCACTCTCCGCTCGCGCGTCCGAACTGCAGGCGGCCGGCTATCGCGAACAGGTCGTGCCTGGCGACGGAGACGAGTACACGCTGCTATTCGAGATCGACGAGAACGGTATCCGGCGACCTTTCGTCGGGTCGGCCACGCCTCCGGAACGGATCTCGACCTCGGCGCTGACGCGTCCCCTTCTTCAGGATTTCGTGATTCAGCCCGACATCTTCGTCGGCGGGCCGGCCGAGGTGGCCTACTACGCTCAGATCGCGCCACTTCACGACCTGCTTTCGGTTGCGATGCCACGCGTCGCACTCCGCGGTCATGCGCTGATCGCACCGAGCCGTGTCATTCGGACGATGGAACGCTACTCGATCGACGTCCCCGACATCTTCGATTCGCCGGACGCCATCCTCGCCGCACGCGAAGCTGAGGGTGTCAGCACGGTCCGCCGGATTGCCGAGGAGGCGAAGGGCGATCTGATCCGTCGCATCGGAGAGATTGGCGAGCTCGCGCTCCCGGCCGATCACTCACTCGCCCGCTCGTTCCAGCGATCGGTTGGTCACATCGAGTACCACTTCGACGCCCTCGCACGCCGTGCGGCCAACGGACTGGTACGCAAAGACCGTGAGCGCTTTGCCGCAACACGGCGCGCGGTCGCGATGCTCTATCCCGACCGGCACGTTCAGGATCGTGTCGTCGGCTGGTACCC
>DASVLC010000135.1:0-28849 GCA_036385045.1 Thermoanaerobaculia bacterium
GGGCATGCGAGGGCCTGACAAGCTGCGTACTCCGTAACGCCGCACGCAGAGCGAGCGCTACTTCGTCTTCGCACTACTCATCTGAAACATCGTCGGCCACGAAAGGAAGACACGAAGCGCGCTGCTCCCTGTCGCTCGATCTTCTGGTCCGATGAATCGCGCACGCTGGAAAGCGGCGGCTAAGGCCGCCGCACTCCAAAGCGCTTCGCGCGACGTCATCGGCGCATCACAAGGCGGTAGCGATTTCTCAGTCCCTTCAAGTATCACCCCGGGGTCACCCCGAGCGGGCGGGTGGGCGGGCATGCGAGGGGCCTCGCAAGCTGCGTACTCCGTAACGCCGTACGCAGAGAGCGAGTGCACTACTTCGTCTTTCGCACTACTCATCTGAAACATCGCCGGCCACGAAAGGAATACACGAAGCGCGCTGCTCCCTGTCGCTCGACCTTCTGGTCCGACGAATCGCGCACGCTGGAAAGCGGCGGCTAAGGCCGCCGCACTCCAAAGCGCTTCGCGCGAACGGGCACGAACAGCCTGCGGTGATAGCCGACACGCGGACCGGTTCAAACGCCTTGCTACCTTTCGCCGCATCGCGTCCGTTCAACTGAACCCAGGCCCATGAGTGCCAGTTCTCGATTCCCGAGCGTAGTCAGGCTCCAGCCGGTTGCTGGCCGAAGACGCCCCTTGCCTGCGCTACCGCGGCACACAGGAACGTCGGCTCGTGCTTCCGGCAGCGGGCCGTACGAACGCGTCGCCACCTTCGAACAATGACATCCAGGAATCTGGACGAAGAGCAAGGAAACGGAGGAGTCCATGCAGCAGAGACGAGATGACCATGAGGTTCGCAGGCTTGTGACGAGGGCGGGGATCTTCGTTGCGACAGCCATGATGATCTTCGCTACGTCGGGCATTCAGGCGGCCGATCTGTCGACCGACAACTACACACTCAAAGTCGACAGCAGCCTCTCATGGGGTGCGCGCTACCGCGTTCAAGGTCAGGACCGTCAGATCCTCGGTCTGACGAACGGTGGCACCGCCTACTCAGTCAATGGAGACGATGGGAACCTGAACTTCGACAAGGGACTCGTCAGCAACAACCTTCGCGCAACGGTCGACGTCGACTTCGCGTGGAAGAACTTCGGTGCGTTCGTCCGCGGGCTCGGTTTCTACGACCACGTAATCGAGAACAGTGATCGCGATCGCACCGCACTGCATCCTGACGCGAAGGACTGGGTCGGCAGCCGCGCCGAGCTCCTCGACGCCTTCCTCTATTACAAGTTCCGTCTCGGCCAGGGCGGTGGTCAGCTGCGCGCCGGTCAGCAGGTGCTGAACTGGGGCGAGAGCACCTTTACGCAGGGCGGTCTGAACTCGATCAATCCGATCGACGTATCGGTCATCCGCGTCCCGGGCGCCGAGCTCCGTGAGGCTTACCGCCCGAGCGGAATGCTCTGGGGCTCGTTCGACATCACGAAGAGCCTCTCGGTCGAGAGCTTCTATCAGTACGACTGGCAGGAGACGATCATCGATCCGGCCGGCACGTACTTTTCGACGACCGATTTCGCCGGTCTCGGTGGCACTCATGTCTTTCTGGCCTTCGGCAGCTTCTCGGACATCGAGCCTCCCCCCTTCTGGGCTGGAAACATCAACCGTCCTTTCATGGGAGTTCCGCGTGCGGAAAACCGTGATGCAAGCGACAGCGGCCAGTACGGCGTCGCGCTCCGGATGTTCGCCGACAAACTGGCCGGCACCGAGTTCGGGTTGTACTACGTGAACTACCACAGCCGTCTCCCGGTCGTGAACGGAATCACCGGCACGATTCAGGGAGCCGGAGCGGCGCAGGCGGCAGGACAGGCAGCGGCGGGTAGGATCTACGCCTTCTACCAGCTTCCTCCGGGCGTCAGCCCGGCAGTCGACGCAGCGGCCGCCCAGGCGGGGCAGGCAGCGGCGACCGATGCATACGCCGCGACATCGCGCTACTTCTTCGAGTATCCCGAAGACATCAAGATGTACGGTCTGAGCTGGAATGCGCAACTCGGCGCCACCGGCATCGCGTTCCAGGGTGAGATCTCGCACCAGCAGGACCGGCCGTTCCTCGTCGATGACGTCGAGCTTCTCTTCGCATCGCTCGCGCCGATCTCTCCCGGCCTCGCCGCGACCAACCAGGTCTTCCCCGGCAATCCTGGATTCAGCACCGAGATCCCCGGCTATCGCAACTTCGACTCGACGCAGCTCCAGTTCACTCTCACCAAAGCGCTCGGTCCGATGCTCGGTGCGGACCAGGGAATCTTCCTGATCGAACCGGCCATCACCCATGTTTCGGGCATGCCCTCGAAGGATGTGCTCCGCTTCGAGGGTCCGGGAACCTATACGAGCGGTAACCCGATTCACTCGGGACCGGGAGGCGCTCACGCGGGCAAGCCCTTCGAAGAGGCCGAACACTTCGCCGATCCGACATCGTGGGGTTATCAGCTCGCGGCACGCCTCGAATACAACAACGCCATCGGCGCATTCAACCTCCTGCCGCGCATCGCCTGGCAGCATGACGTAGACGGTGTCACGCCGGGACCGGGCGGCAACTTCATCGCCGGCCGTTATGCGCTCACGACCGGAATTACCGCCAGCTATCAGAACCGCTGGGAGTTCGATCTCAGCTACTCGAATTACGGCGGCGCCGGCCGCTACAACCTCATCAATGACCGCGACTTCGTCGCCGCCGTCATCCGGTACGCCTACTAGGGAGACACCACCATGCAAAGGAAGATCAGAATCGCTCCGGCCATAGTCCTGGCCCTCGCTGTCACCATCACCTTCGCACTCTGGGCGGCACCAGCCGCACAGGTCGCGCGTCTCGGCAACGACCTCACGCCGATGGGAGCCGAGAAAGCCGGCAACGCCGACGGCACTATCCCCGCCTGGGACGGAGGCATCAAGACACCTCCGGCGGGCTACAAACCAGGAAAGCACTACGTCGACCCGTTTGCCGCGGACAAGCCGCTCTTCACGATCACCGCCGCGAACATGGCGCAGTACGGCGCGAAACTCACACCGGGACAGCAGGCGCTCCTGAAGGCGTACCCGAAGTCCTACAAGATGATTGTCTACCCGACGCGCCGCAGCGCCTCGTTCCCGCAGCGCATCTATGACAAGACGAAGGCGAATGCCGCAACCGCGAAAACGGTCGACAACGGCTACGGTGTGACCGGCACCATCAACGGGATCCCCTTCCCGATTCCGCAGAACGGCGTCGAGGCGATCTGGAATCACCTTCTCCGCTATCGCGCCGAGAGCGCGGCACGCCATATTGCCCAGGCGGCACCCACACGCGGTGGCAGCTACTCACTCGTCGAATTCAAAGACGAGTTCTACATGCTCTACAGCATGGCCGGCGTCACCGAGGCCCAGCTCAACAACAAGATCCTCTACTTCCGCCAGGAGGTCACCGCACCGGCGCGGCTCGCCGGCGGCATTCTGCTCGTCCACGAGTCGCAGAACCAGGTGAAGGAACCGCGCGGCGCGTGGGTTTATAACCCGGGACAGCGGCGCGTGCGTCGCGCCCCGAACGTCGCTTACGACAACCCGGGAACCGCCGCGGACGGCATGCGCACGTCAGACCAGCTCGACATGTTCAACGGAGCGGTCGATCGGTACGACTGGAAGCTCGTCGGCAAGCGCGAGATGTACGTCCCGTACAACGCCTACCGCCTGCAGGACCCGGCGGTGAAGATGAAGAGCATCCTGACACCGCTGCACATCAACCAGGATCTCGCCCGGTACGAGCTGCATCGCGTCTGGGTCGTCGACGCAACGCTGAAGCCGGGCGAGCGTCACCTCTACAAACGCCGCACCTTCTACATCGACGAAGACAGCTGGCAGATTCTCGCGATGGATCAGTACGACAACCGCGACCAGCTCTGGCGCGTCTCTGAAGCGCACGCGATGAACTTCTACAACGTCCCTGCGATCTGGACCGCTCTCGAAGTCCACACCGATCTGCAGGCCGGTCGCTACCTGGCGATGGGAATGTTCAGCGAGTATTCGGCTCCCGAGTTCGGCATCAAGCGCACGCTCGAGGACTACACCCCCGCGGCTCTTCGTCGCGAAGGGGTGAGGTAGACATACCCGAACCGCCCGGCGGGGTGGGAGCTCACTGCTCCCGTCCCGTCCCACCCGGCGGGAGGCCCACCATGCGTTCATCAATCCGGCAGGGCACGCTGCGCCTTGCAATCCTCGCCTTAGTCCTCTCCGCGACCGCGCTCCTTTCACAAACAGCGGAGGAGCCGAAGTCGTCCATCATCGCTCCCCTCGCGTCACAGTCGCTGCTGCTCGATGTCGCCAGAACCGACGGTATCTTCGTCGCCGTCGGCGAGCGCGGCCACGTCCTCACTTCAGTCGATGCGGGGGCAAGCTGGAATCAGGTCGCGGTTCCTACGCGGGCCATGCTGACCGGCGTCTTCTTCCACGACCGGAATCTGGGATGGGCAGTCGGCCACGATGCGGTGATTCTTCGCACGACGAACGGCGGCGGCAGCTGGCAGCGGGTGCACTGGGCGCCGGAAGACGAAACCCCGTTCCTCGACGTCTGGTTCGCAGACGCACGAAACGGATTCGCGATCGGTGCGTACGGGCGCATTTCAGTCACCTCTGATGGTGGCGACTCGTGGAACGAGCAGCAGGTGAGCGACGAGGACGACTTCCATCTCAACCAGATCGCACGGGCTGCGAACGGGCGGCTCTACATCGCGGCGGAATCAGGTCAGCTCTATCGCTCCGATGATGGCGGCGAGAACTGGAGAGGTCTCGATACGAGCTATCAAGGCTCGCTGTTCGGAGTACTGCCGCTCGAGGGCGACTCGGTCCTCCTGTTCGGGCTGCGCGGGCATCTGCTCCGCTCCGATGATGGCGGCGAAAGCTGGACGGAGATCGTGACCGGAACGACAGCGATGCTCAACAGCGGAATCCGATTGCAGGACGGGACGATCGTGATCGCGGGACTCGGGGGAACGATCCTGGTATCGCGTGACGGCGGCCGGAGCTTCGAGCTCCGCCAGCAGAGCAGCCGGGCCGGGATTCAGTCTCTCGTCGATGCCGGTAATGGTCAGTTGCTGCTGGCTGGCGAGTTCGGAGTGAAGCGGCTGTCGCTCGCCGAGGTTCTCTCCGGGACGGCTGGGGTGCAGCCATGATGAAGAGGATCGAGAACCTCATCTTCAACAACCGGCGCATCGTGCTGGTTGTATTCGCGCTCGTGACCACGCTCATGGCGTGGCAGGCTTCGAACCTTCGCATCGACGCCGGATTCGCCAAGCTCCTCCCGCTCGAGCACGAGTACATGAAGACGTACATGAAGCACCGCGACGACTTCGGCGGTGCCAACCGTGTCGTCATCGCGATCGCCGCACGGGATGGCGACATCTTCGACGCACAGTACTTCCAGGTCCTTCGCGAAGTCACCGACGACGTTTTCTTCATTCCAGGCGTCGATCGCACGCGCGTCATGTCGCTCTTTACGCCTAACGCGCGATTCACCGAGGTGGTGGAGGACGGGATTGCCGGTGGAAACATCATCCCGGACGATTTCGAGCCTACGCCCGAAGGGTTCGCGCGCGTGCGTGCGAACCTGCTCAACTCCGCCTACATGGGACGACTCGTCGCGAGCGACTTCTCGGCCGCGATCGTCGTCGCCGAACTGCTCGAGGTCAACCCGAACACCGGAGCCCGTCTCGACTACGTCGACGTGGCGAAACAGCTCGAGGCGATTCGTGACAAGTACAGCGGTCGCGATGTCGGTGTGCAGTTCGACTATCACATCATCGGCTTCGCCAAGGTCATCGGAGATATGGCGGCGGGTGCGACGCGCGTCGTGCTCTTTTTCCTCGTCGCGTTCTTCATTACTGGAATCCTCGTCTACGTCTATTCGCAGAGCATCAAGCTCACACTGATCGTCCTCGCCTGTTCGCTGACTGCGGTCGTGTGGCAGCTCGGGCTGCTCGTGCTGCTCGGATTCGGCATCGATCCGATGTCGATTCTCGTGCCCTTCCTGATCTTCGCCATCGGCGTCAGCCATGGCGTGCAGATGGTGAGCGCCTACGGATCGGAGGTCTACTCCGGACTCGACTCAGTCAGCGCGGCGCGCCGCTCGTTCCGGCGCCTGCTCGTGCCGGGCGGTGTGGCACTGCTGACCGACACGATCGGCTTCGTCACCATTCTCCTGATCAACATCCGGATGATCCGCGAGATGGCGATCACCGCCTCAGTCGGCGTTGCCGTCATCCTGCTGACGAATCTGATTCTCGTGCCGGTGCTGGCGTCCTACACGAGCTTCGACGAGATCTACAAGCTGAAACTTCAGCGGCGGCATCGCCACATGGATCCCTTCTGGAACCTGCTGGCGCGCGTCGCCGAGCGAAGAAACGCTACGATCATCCTCGCTGCGGCGGCAGTACTCCTTGCCGTCGGCGCCTGGAAGGCCAATCAGGTCAGCATCGGCGATCTCCACCCCGGCGTCCCTGAACTGCACGGTGACTCGCGCTACAACATCGACACCGACGTCATCACCGGCAAGTTCAACATCGGCGTCGACGTGATCACGACGATCGTCGAGTCCGCCCCGCAGGGCTGCACCGACCACGCGACCATGACCACCATCGACGGCTTCGAGTGGCACATGCGCAACGTGCCCGGCGTGCAGTCGGTCCTCGGCATCGGCGGCGTGGCCAAGATCATCAACACCGGTTGGAACGAGGGGAATCTCAAGTGGCGCGTGCTGCCGCGGAATCCGTCGACCATGGCCCAGGCCGTGACCTACATCGATACCAGCACCGGACTGCTCAACTCCGACTGCAGTGTCATGCCGGTCTACATCTACACCGCGGATCACAAAGCCGAGACCATTACCCGCGTCGTCGATGCCGTGAAGGCCTACCAGAAAGAGCACGGATCACCGACCACGAACTTCAAGCTCGCGACCGGTAACGTCGGCGTCATGGCGGCGACGAACGAGGCGGTCTCCGCGGCACAGTTCCCGATGCTTCTCTGGGTCTTTGCCGCGATCATCACCCTCTGTCTCATCACCTTCCGGTCGATTCGCGCGACGCTCTGCATCGTCATCCCGCTCGCGCTCGTGTCGCTCCTCTCCTACGCACTGATGGCGTGGCTCGAGATCGGACTCAAGGTATCGACCCTGCCGGTAGTCGCGCTTGGAGTTGGTGTCGGCGTCGACTACGGCATCTACATCTTCAGCCGCCTCCGCGAGGTCTCCAGACAGGGAAAGACTCTTCAGGAGGCTTACCGGGAGACGCTCAACATCACCGGCAACGGGGTGCTGTTCACCGGCATCACGCTGGCGACCGGCGTCGCGACCTGGATCTTCTCGCCGCTCAAGTTCCAGGCCGACATGGGAATCCTTCTCACGTTCATGTTTCTGGTGAACATGATCGGTGCAATCGTGCTCCTCCCGGCGCTCGCGGTCTGGCTGAAACCGAAGTTTGCCGTGACGAAGCCGCGGCCGGAGGCTGCGCCGTGACGTGGGACGAGCACCAGAAAGCGGACGCGCGTCGCGGCGATGCGGCAGCGGGATCGGCGAATCCGATGGGGTCGCTCGGCTTGCGCTATCGCCGATGTGTCTCGCCATCGACGGCGCGCCTCCGATGTCCATGCCGGCTCTGAGCGCCGCGTAGCGGCAGCCGGATGGTAGCCGGGGGTGCGAAGCGACAGCGGAGCACCCCCGGGTTGCTGTGCAAACCCAGTGTGCCGCGTAGCGGCACCGGACAAGACGCGTGCACTGCCGCGGATAGGGGTTATGGTCCGGTGCCGCTACGCGGCACATGTTCCTACGACTTTGACCGGGGGGCTGAGCGCGTACGCGCTCAGACCCCCGGCTACGATCCGAAGCCGCTACGCGGCTGAGTCATGGGGCGGCTGTACCTGCAAAGCCCACCCCCAACGCCACGTGTGGCGTCGCCAGACGACCTCTTCCTTCCAGCCTCACGCCCAAACCCCCATGTGACGCACGTCATACCAACCGGTGATCAGTTCGACAGGGAACCAATCCCGCGCCAGCTAGGATCAATCCGAAATCTACCTGACGAGGAGTCACTTCATGGCTTACGTAATCACCGACAACTGCATCAAGGACGCACTCTGTGTTGACGCCTGCCCATCCGACGCGATTCATCCTCGCACCGACGAGGGAGCGTTCGAAGCGGCTACCCAGATGTACATCGATCCGGCGGAATGCATCGACTGCGGCGCCTGTATCCCCTCCTGCACCTCTGACGCACTCTTCCCGGCGGATGAAGTGCCGGCCGACAAGTCGCAGTTCATCGCCATCAACGAAGCGTATTACGCTGCCTGAGCAGCCACTCAGCCGTCCATCGGCCGCACATTTGTAGACGCGGACGACCGCTGCGATAATCGCGCCTCGCGCCATCCTCCGCCGTCGCTGACGGCTTCCCGGCGCGCAGGCGCGATCATCACGCTGAGCGCCTCTTGCAGCCAGATCCTCTCCGCGCGAGGGGCTCCACGACCGAGGACCGAATATGACCGACAAGAAGATCATCTGGACGAAGATCGACGAAGCACCGGCACTCGCCACCTACTCCCTCCTCCCGATCGTGCAGGCATTCACGAGGGGTACCGGGATCTCCGTCGAAACTCGCGACATCTCTCTGGCAGGGCGGATCATCGCCAGCTTCCCGGAATACCTGACGGAAGAGCAGAGGATCCCCGATGATCTGTCGCAGCTCGGCGAGCTTTCGCTGATTCACGAGGCCAACATCATCAAGCTGCCGAACATCAGCGCCTCGATCCCTCAGCTCAAGGATGCGATCCGGGAACTGCAGGAGCAGGGATACGCGATCCCCGACTACCCCGAGGTGGCGACGACTGAGGAAGAGCAGACGATTCAGGCGCAGTACGCGAAGGTGCTCGGCAGCGCCGTGAACCCGGTTCTTCGCGAGGGCAACTCAGATCGCAGGGCCCCACTGGCCGTGAAGAACTTCTCCCGTAAGAATCCGCACAAGCTCGGTGCATGGACGCCGGACTCGAAGGCCGAAGTGGCGTACATGACGGGTGGAGACTTTTACGGCAACGAGAGGTCGATCGTGATGGAGGCAGGCGGTCAGTTCTCGATCGAGCTGACTTCTGGCGATGGCAACACCACGCTTCTCAAAGGTGGACTGACCGCGACACCGGGCGAGATTCTGGACGGTACCTTCATGAGCGTGAAGGCGCTCCGCAGCTTCTACGAAGAACAGATCGACGATGCCAGGAACAATGGACAGCTGCTCTCCATCCACCTGAAGGCAACGATGATGAAGGTGTCCGACCCAATTCTGTTCGGGCATGCAGTTGGCGTTTTCTTCAAGGAAGTCTTCGACAAACACGCAGCCGCGCTGCGCGAGGCCGGTGTGAACCCCAACCTCGGCCTTGGCGATCTCTACGCCAAGATTCAGTCACTGCCGGAGACCACGCGCTGGGAGATCGAAGCCGACATCGAAGCGACCTACTCCCGCCGGCCGGCACTCGCGATGGTCGATTCCGACAACGGCATCACGAACCTCCACGCACCGAACGACATCATCGTCGACGCCTCCATGCCGGTCGTAGTCCGCGACTCGGGAAAGATGTGGAATGCGGAAGGGAAGCTCCAGGAGACGAAGGCGATCATTCCCGACCGCTGCTACTCCACGATGTACGCCGAGATCATCGACAACTGCAAGCGATTCGGGGCTCTCGATCCCGCCACGATGGGATCTGTTCCGAATGTCGGGCTCATGGCCCGGAAGGCCGAAGAGTACGGATCGCATCCGACCACCTTCGAGATCCCCGTCGACGGAATCGTGCGCGTCATCGATGACGCCGGCAATGTGCTGATGCAGCACGAGGTCGAAGCGGGAGATGTCTGGAGAATGTCGAGAACGAAAGACGTTCCGGTTCAGGACTGGGTGAAACTGGCGGTCCGCCGGGCACGTGCGACCGGTGCGCCGGCCGTCTTCTGGCTCGACAGCAATCGCGCCCATGACGTGAACATCATCTCGAAAGTCGTAAGAAACCTCCGCGATCACGATACCGCGGGGCTCGATATCCGGATCATGTCTCCCGTGCAGGCGATGCGTTACTCGCTCGAGAGAATCCGGAAGGGGCTCGACACGATCTCGGTGACCGGCAACGTACTGCGTGACTACCTGACCGACCTCTTCCCCATCCTCGAGATCGGTACCAGCGCGAAGATGCTTTCCGTAGTGCCGCTTCTGGCCGGAGGTGGGCTCTTCGAGACCGGAGCCGGTGGTTCGGCTCCCAAGCATGTCCAGCAGTTCGTCAAAGAGGGCTATCTCCGCTGGGATTCGCTCGGTGAGTTCTCGGCCCTTGCGGCCTCGCTCGAACATCTCGCGGCCACATTCGGTAACCGGAAGGCTCAGATTCTTGCCGACACTCTCGACCAGGCGATCGCCAGATTCCTCGACAACAACAAGTCACCAGCCCGCAAGGTCGGCCAGATCGACAATCGCGGCAGCCACTTCTATCTCGCGTCGTACTGGGCTCAGGCGCTGGCCGACCAGTCAGCCGACCTCGAACTGAAGGCGAAGTTCAATGCGATCGCCAGCCAGCTGATCGCAAACGAAGAGCAGATCAACGCAGAGCTGCTCGCCGCGCAGGGCTCCCCTGTCGATCTCGGTGGCTACTATCACCCGGACGCCGGGAAAGCCTCCAGAGCCATGCGCCCGAGCGAGACGTTCAACGCGATCATCGACACGCTATTGAACGAACAGCTGACCGGCGAACGGCTCGACGACGCCGTCAGTGTCGTGTAGCAGTGTCATGGGGGTCGCGCGGCTCGCGCGATCCCCGCCGGCCTCCGGCCGGCGGCGGGCTTTGCAGGTGCAGACCGGCTCAGGAGTGCATCGCTTTCCCGAGACGCCTATCCATGGGTCGTCGACCTTCTCCTGAGCGCCACCGATGGCGAGCCGCCATCGGCGATCGCGCGAGCCGCGCGACCCCCGGCTTCGCTGATCCTGCGAGGCTCGATGAGGGGCGTACCACGTGTCACATCCTTCCTGGAAGCGACGCGCTTATTCTCGAATCATGGGCTCGTTCCGGCGGGTGGCAATCGTTCAGTCTCACCAGCAACTGGGATCGGTCCACGCGTACTACGTCCCCGATCTGGTCGAGCTCTGCGGCCTGGCGGCCTTCATTCGCGATGAGGTCGATCAGGTCGATCTGCCGGTGTCACCTTCGGACCGCGAACCGCTCGCAACGTTCGAACGGTATCTGCGAAGAAACCGCCCTGATCTCGTCGGCATCTCGGCGTTCACCTGTGGCGCCAACGCAGCCCGCCAATACGCGCGGCTCGCCAGCGAGATGGGTGCCTATGTCGTGGCGGGCGGCTTTCATCCGTCGGCGCTCCCCGAAGAAGTTCTCGACTGGCCGGGCGTCGAGGCGGTCGTCCGCGGCGAAGGCGAACACGCTCTCCGGGAACTGATCCGAACCGGATCGCCTCACTCGATTCCCGGCTTCTCGTATCGCACCGACGGCGAATTCGTCCACAACCCGGTGCCTCCCGCGATCGAGGACCTCGACTCGCTGCCTCTTCCGGCGCGCGAGCTTCGCCCGGAGCGCTTCGGCCTCTCGGGACTCGACTACCACACCGACACCGTCTACGCCTCGCGCGGCTGCCGCGGCCGGTGCCGCTTCTGCGCGAATGACCTGATCGGCCGCAACTGGAGGGTACGAAGCAACGAGCTCATTCTGCGCGAGCTCCTGACCCTCACCCCACCGCGTAAGGGCCCCTGGAAGTACATCAAATTCTGGGACTCGAACTTTCTCGGAGAGACGGAGCGGATCGACGATCTCTGCCACATGATCCTGAGCGAGGGCCTTCAGCGACATTTCCGCTTCATCGTCGAGTCGCGAGTGGAAGACATCGTGCGTGCCGGACCGATTCTGAAGACGATGCGCAAGGCGGGGTTCGTCCGCATCGGATGTGGCGTCGAGAGTCCCAACCGGAAAACGCATAACGGGCTGCGCAAGGGAATCAATCTCGATCATGTAGCCACAGCGGCGAAACTGGTCGCCGACAGCAACATTCAGTTCACCAAGTTCCTCATCGTCGGGCATCCGCACGAGTCGCGCGAAGACATCCTCGCCTATCCGGAGTTCGCTCTCTCTCACGGAAAGAAACTGCAGAAAACCACGATCTTCGTCATGACGCCCTACCCAGGCACCGACCTCGGTGCCGAGTACGCGCAGAGCGGCCGTGTAAAGAGCTTCGACTGGGATCTCTACAACAACCACGGAGCCGTCGTGGCGCCGGGCGACATCGGCAGCCTCGAGTTGCAGTCGCTCTTCTTCGCAGTGGCTGCCGCCATCGCCGTCAGCGTACGGCTGCAGAGCGGGAGGCCACTCGTGCAGGCGGCCGCCCGGATTCTCGAGCCGCTCTTCGTCTCCGTCAAAATGGCACGGCTCCGCGACCGGTTCTCCCGCCACGACCTGCTGATGCAGTTGATGGACCGGCTCGAACGATTCCCCGTTCCGGAGGACTGGAGCCGGCCGGCGAGGCCGCGGCTCCGCTTTCTCGACCGGCTCGCTCTTCGTTTTCACGCGCCGGGTCACGACTCGGTCGTCTTCGGCATGGTGGAGGACGACGGTTCCGATCGGCTGGTCACCCGCATCGGCGAAGAGCGCCTGCGCTCACGCGGCAAACCGCTGCGCGAAGTGCACATCTCCCTGCCGCTGATCGTCGAACTGATCGAGAGGCTGGACAACAATGAGATCGCCCACGACGCAACCCTGCTGCGCTGGAAGCCGCTTGCGTATCGGCTCCGCTGGATTCCTTCACTGTTGAAACACCTCGGAGTCGCCACACTCGCCTTGCTGCGCCTGACCGCATTCCATCTGCGCCATTCGATCTGGAATCAGCGATCATCCGGAACGCAGATCAAAGACGGCAAGGCGCCACAGACGAGCGGCTGAATCATCTGACCTTCTTCCCCCGCAAGCGCCCGCGAAATTCAACCGAGCCCTCAACACGAAGCATTCTTTGTCGCCCCTCTCCCCGCGATTCTAGCGGGGAGAGGGTGGCCCTGAGCGAAGCCGAAGGGCCGGGTGAGGGGCCGCGCCACACGCCAAACACGAGCAAGTTGCAAGCGACCGGCTGGCCTTCCATGAAACTCCCAGTGTTTATGAGGGTTCATCGCGTGCGAATGAGGACAGTCCCGTTGCGCGCGAAGGCGCGCAGGACAATCTGGCCCCCGGCTCGGCCGGGGGAAAATGCGGCGCTGTCAGGTGCGGCCGCGAAGGCGGCCGCCACAACGCGTGCAACCTCCTGTGGTGACCGCCTCCGCGGTCACGAGTCCGGAAGCAGCCGCTTTCCCCCGGCAAAGCCGGGGGCCAGATTGTGAAGTGCGCCTGCGCGCACAACGGACTCGTGCTTCTTTTCCTCAGGCGCGCCGCCCCCGCCAGCCTTGGCCTCAGGAGAAACGAGGCGGCGCACGGCGGGCGAGACGCCCGCCTGCGGACGAGGACGTCCGCGGTACGGCAGGCGAGGACGCCTGCGCTACGAAGCCCGAGGAACCCCGAGGAACCCCGAGGAACTCCGAGGAACCCCGAGGAACTCCGAGGAACTCCGAGGAACCAAAATCAGGGACTCGCCGCAACAACGCTCTCGGCAACATCCACCCGCGGCGTGAACAGATCGAGAGTCTGCGACTCATCATCGGTCACCGGGGTCAGCGCGGTATCCATGTATTCGAGCCGCGCCGGGTCTCGTTTGATGCGCGTATAGATCCGGCGCAGGCCGGCGTAGATCGACGTCCATTGCGCTAGTCTCGCCACCGAGCCGGTCACGAAGTTCAGATAGAACCGCCACCGCGGCTCGATCGGCATTCCGGGGCGGCGATCGCGGCGGAACTTGTAGCGGAAGAGTCCCGCCTCCAGCGGATGGACCCCCTCGATGTGAATCGATCCCTTGAACCAGGTCATCAGGAGAATGGCGTTGCTCGCGCTCGCGCCCGCGGCCACCAGACGGCGCAGCACTTTCTCTACGTGCTCTTTCGTGTAGTACGTCTCCCACGCCATCCGATACGCACGCTCCCACTCGCCGGCAGACATGAGCGGGTGCCCGGTGCAGACGTGATTGAGATCGTACTTGTTCAGGTCGGGATCGAGTGCGATCCCCTGGTTGAACAGCGTCTGGTGGTCCTCCGATCCCGGCAGCGGCGTCAGGAAGAAGAACTCGAGGAGATCGACCGGCAGCTCCTCTTTGATGATCTCGATGTCACGCCGGATCGATTCGAAGGTGTCGTTCGGAAACCCGAGAATGTAACCAGCGTAGGTGATGATCCCGACGCTCTTCCATGCGAGCAGCATGCTGCGGTACTCGGAGATCTTGTTCTGACGCTTCTTCGCACCGGTGAGACTGTCCGTCCTGATGTTCTCGAGACCGATGAAGACACGCTTCACCCCCGCCCGCCTGCACTTCTGGATGAAGCGCGGGATCCTGTGGCAGAGCGTATCCACCTGGATGATGAAGTGGATCCGGATTCCCTCTTCCTCCCGCAGTTTGATCAGGCGATCGAGGATGCCTTCCCAGTCGGAGTTGCGAGCGAAGTTGTCGTCGGTGACGAAGAAGCTGTGCAGCCCCTGAGCGACATTGGCGCGAACGATCTTCTCGATATCGTCCGGCGAACGGCGGCGCGACTTCTTTCCCTGCACGTTGATGATCGTGCAGAACGAACACTGAAAGGGACAGCCGCGACCCGCGTCGAAGCTCGTCACGCCACCCGCCGTGCGCCACGCGCGCAGCGCCGTGATGAGCGGGATCGGCGCTCCTGCAAGATTCGGCAGATCCCCCATGTAGTTGTAGAGCGGTTTGAGCTCGCCCGCGGCAGCATCGCGCAAGACCTCGTCGAGGCGTCCTTCGGCCTCGCCCGCGAACACCGACACCCCCATCGCTCTCGCCTGATCGAGTCCGGCGTCGACGCCATTCAACATGCTCAGCACGCCCGAGACATGGAACCCACCGATCGCCACCTGAATCCCTCGCTCACGCAGTGGCTTCGCGAGGTCGAGTGCACGGGGAAACTGATTCGACTGAACGCCGGTCATCATCACCATGCCGGCGCCTGCCTTCTCGATCATCTTCACGAGACGGTCGGGACGGACGCGCGTATTGGTCTCGTCGATCGGGAGGATCTCGAGGATGGTGTCGCCGAGAACGCGGCGTTCTGCTGCATCGAGGGCCAGACCGTAAAGTGCCGCCAGAGAGTTCGATGGGATCGCCGAGCGAAACCACTGGATGACGTACCCGTCATCGTCGTAATGCGACGGCTTGACGAGAATCAGACGGAATCGACCAGCGGCTGATGCGGCGGTCATGGCTCCGCTCATCTTATCCGATCGGCAGTTCGCGTCGCATGAGCGCGCCATCACGCCCGCCGTCCGGCAATGCCGTTTGCGGTGCGGGAACCGTCTGGATTTTCACCCTGAGGCAAAACAGGACAGAATCTGTCGCGATGAAAGCGTTGGTTGCCGTTCTGAGCACCGTCATGGAAAGCCGCACCAGCCGGAAGAACCTCCGCTCGCTGGCGAATCTTCTCCTCGTACTGTTGGGACTGATTGTCCTGTACAGCGTCGTCTTCCACGTCATCATGGAGCGCGAGGGGCAGCACCACTCGTGGCTCACCGGCTTCTACTGGACGCTGACTGTGATGACGACCCTCGGCTTCGGCGACATCACCTTCGAAGGAGACCTCGGCAGGATCTTCTCCGTCGTGGTGCTCGTCACCGGCGTGATGTTCATGCTGGTGCTGCTCCCGTTCACGTTCATCGAGTTCTTCTACGCGCCCTGGATGCGGGCACAGACAGCCGCCAGGGCGCCTCGCGAATTGCCGGCGTCGATGCGCGGCCACGTGATTCTCACGAACTACGGCCCGCTCGCCACCACGCTGATCCCGATGCTCATCAAATACGGCTACCCATACGTCGTGGTCTGCCCTACCGTGCAGGAGGCGCTCGACTTCGAAGAGAGAGGCATCCGTGTGGCGGTCGGCGATCTCGACGATCCCGAGACCTACCGGCGAATGCGGCTCGACCAGGCCGCGATGCTGGTGACCACTCGCACTGACGTAATCAACACCAACGCCGCCTTCACCGCACGCGAACTGTCAGAGAACGTTCCGATCGTCGCCACGGCCTCTTCCGATTCCTTCCTCGACGTGCTCGAGCTGGCCGGAGCCACCATGGTGCTGCGTCAGGAAGAGATCATGGGTGCCGCCCTCGCCCGCAGAGTCAGCATCCGCGACTCTGACGCCCGCGTCATCGGCAGCCTCGGCGAGTTGCTCATCGCAGAGTCCTCGGCATTCGGCACGCCGCTCCCCGGTCAGACTCTCGGCCAGAGCGAACTGCGCGAACGAACCGGCGTCGGCGTCGTCGGCGTCTGGAATCATGGCCACCTTGAGATCGTCGACCGCGACACGCTGATCGAGCCGGAGACCATCTTCGTGCTCGCCGGCACACGCGAGCAGATCGCGCGCTACAACGCCGCCTACCCCAACGTCCGGGCGGAAGAGCCCCTCGTGCTCATCATAGGCGGCGGCCGGGTTGGCCGCGTCGCCAGCCGCACGCTCAGGGAGCTCGATATCAAGACCACGATCATCGAGAAGGTTGCCGAGCGGGTTGTAGACCACCCCGAGGCGATCATCGGCGACGCCACGCACATGGAGATCCTCAAGAAAGCCTCAGTGCGAGAGGTAACCACCCTCATCATCACCACGCATGACGACGACACCAACGTCGCGCTGACGGTCTTCTTCCGCAGACTGCGCTCGAACTGGCAGATCCTCGCCCGCAGTAACCTCGATCGCAACGTGAAGACCCTGTCACGAGCAGGCGCCGACCTCGTTCTCTCCTACGCTTCGATGGGGGCAAACACCGTCTTTGACCTCGTGCGAGGCGGCGAGTCGCTCCTGCTGGCCGAGGGACTCAGCGTTTTCCCGTCACCAATCCCGCCGGCGATCGCGGGACGCAGCCTGGGAGAATCGAAGATCCGCACGCGCACCGGCTGTACTGTGATCTCCGTGGACGACGGCGACAAACGGGAGATGAACCCCGGACTCGATTTCGTCATGCCGAAAGGCGGACGTATGTTCCTCGTCGGCACGCTGGAAGCGGAAGACAAATTCATCGAAGTCTTCCACCCGGAGAGATTGCAGACGCGAACGTCGTGACGGTGGGCGGTGCACAGGAACGCGCCTGTCATCCCGAGCCGCCGGAGCCCCGGGGGAGGGTGGGCGGGTGTGAGGGGCGGAGGACGGAGAGGGATCCCTTGCCGACGACCCACGAGTGCACACGCACCCGTGTCATCCCGAGCGTAGCGAGGGATTTGGCGGATGAACAGTGCCAGACACGTGCATCGCACCGCCCGCCCACCCAGATCCTCACGCTACGCTCAGGATGACAGCCTAACTGGCCTGCATTAACCCATCGGACTGTCATCCCTGAGGTCGACGCAGCCCCGGGTACGGGCGTGAGATCGGAGCGACGCCGCCAAGACATGCGGTTCGTCGCCTCTCTCCCCGCGATTCTAGCGGGGAGAGGGTGGCCCTGAGCGAAGCGAAGGGCCGGGTGAGGGGCCGTGCAACCGGCCACAAACGAGCAAGCTGCAACACCCCGCTCCGAAAGAAGCAGATACCGCGCCTCATACCGCATCGCCACCGCCCGCGAGCCGAGTTCCAGCTTCCTCGCGAGCTTCAGGTCAGAGAGTGCGATCGCGTCCGTTGCACAGCTGAGCGAGCGGCGGGCGCGGCTTCAGGGGTAAATCTCCACAACGGTGCCGTCATCCACAGCAGCCCAGATCTGATCCATCTCCCGGTTCGTCACCGCGATGCAGCCGTCCGTCCAGTTCACGAGACGATGAAGTCGCCCGATAAAGGGAGCCCGGTTCGGAAGCCCATGGATCATGATCAGTCCACCGGGATCAACACCAGATCGCGCTGCGCGCTCGACATCGTCGGAATTCGGGTAAGAGATGTGGAGCGCGCGGTGAAACGCGCTGTCCGATTTCCGGTAGTCGATCACGTAGACCCCTTCGGGTGTTCGTTCATCGCCTTCCTGCTGTTTGTGGCCGACAGGGTTCGCCCCGAAAGAGACAGGGTAGCTTCGCAGCACCTGACCGTCCCGAACTAGAGCGAGACTCTCGCTGGACTTACGGATCACCACGCGGTCAGCCTTCAGACCCTCACCAAGCGGAGCGGTCGGCCAGTGCGCCCACACGAGTACACCGACGATAACAGCGAGGACCGCAATTACGAGGAGGCGAAGGGGTCTCATTCGTGTGGATTCGAGCGCCCCTGCGGTTCACCGGCGCCGGCCGCCACGCAGAGCGTCGAGTGAGTCTAGCAGCGAGACCGTTATCCAGCACGAGTGCAAAGAGAGACACCGCCGGCAACGACTACCTGAGCTCTCGTCGCTCCTCCGGCTCCGAGGAGTCGGTCGCAAGCGTCTCTTCGATGATCCTGGCGGCCAACGCGTCGAGGTGTGCGATCAGCACGCTGTTGCACTCATCGAACTCTGGAATGAGCGTGCCGCGAATGAAGCCGGGAGGCGCCGACACCATGATGCTCGTGCGCCTCTGGCCGCGACGACGAAACGGCTCGAGACCGTACCGGCGAGCCAGCGCGACGAACAGACGTCTCGACCACGGATTCTCGAGCGCAAAGCGCCACTCTTCGGGGCGCTCGGTGTGCTCGAACTCGCGCAGGCGCGCTCGAATGCGATCGCGCGCCGCGTCGGCTGCATCCCGCTCGCCCGGCGTCGCAGCGCCGGCGAACAACGCCTCGATCTTGCGAAGCTTCTGCCGGAGTTCCTGCTCGTCCAATCGCGCTCGTCGTCTCCACGCCTTCGCGGTTCCTGTGATCACGACTTTCATCTGGATGTTCTTACTGCGCTGGCAGCTGAGACTCATCGGAAGCCACAACTTCAGGATTCACCGAAGTCGGTACCTCAGTCAACTAACGTTCACGGCCTCGACCACGCGCCGCAAGCGTGAAGCCAAGTTCACCAGCGAGCGGGTTGACGTGGGTTGCAGCTGATAGTTAGACGGCGGTTACGGGATCTCAGGCGTCTCATCGTCGGGAAAGTACTTTCGACGGCGTGCGAACACCGTCTGGAGGTCAGCCTTGAGACGTTCCGTGTCGATCGTTTCCAATGTGACGTGCTCCGCGTTACCGCGAAAAATTTGCCGTACGACCTGGGTGTACGCATCGATAGCAATCGGCGAATCCTCACCGGGACCACGCCGGTCCGCCGGCGGCACCTTACGGCGGATGTGCATACCGAGATGAAGCATCGTATATGGTCCAGACGTCGAATCTCGTTCGAACTCGTAAATCACCACACCGGGATCGGGCACGACGTACCAGTCATTTTCGAGCAGAGTCGCAGCTAATACCTTTGGCAGTGCGATCCGAAAGAACAGCTCCAGACATTCCCGTCGCAACGCCTCCAGGTCGTCCGATCCGGCCCGTTCGACCAGAATGTCGCGGAGAGCGTTGTCGCGGCTCATATTCGCGCGAAGGGGGCCCTCCAACTTCTCGCGGTACTCATCACTCAAATTCAACGGGCCAACCTGCGTCGTGAAGAACAGGGTGAACTCCTCGAGAGTTTCAATTCGCCCGGTCGCCACACGAAGAGGTCGCTGTTGCCAGCGGAATACACGGCGTAGTGCGTTCAACAAACGACCGGGGTACTCATCGTGGTCCTTGAACAGCAATTCCTCAAGATCGAGATTAAGAACATCGAACGGAAACGATTGAACGAAGTTCCTCTTGTTCTCGCGTCGGCGCTGCGCATCGCGGACCGCATGCTCGTCGGGTTGCAACATTGGAGCACTCAGTGGTGTCGCAGTATCTGCCAGGAAGTCTTCCTCTGGATCGCCGAGCAGCACGGTACTAACGAAGTCGCCGACGAACCCTACCGCTCCAGGAATTCGCCGCTGTGTCTCCAAGGCGTACTCCTCCGAACGGTCGAAGAAGTAGACAGTATCAAAGCGACCGTTGTTCGACCTGCGCACAACCTGCGCGATGTCTAGCATTAGCACGTCGATAGCGCCGACGGCACAAAAGGTGAAGTATCGAAGGCGACGCGACTCGGTAGCGCGCCGCGTAGCGCTTCTGATCGTCGCAAGCCGCTCACGTGCGAACGGCAGCCAAATCGTCGTTCGGACGTGATGCTTCAGAAGGCATGTCTCATACGAGAACGTTCCGTCAGTTACCATTTCGCAAGAAGGTCCAGAAGAATACGCTTGAAGGTCTCGCGTTGAGCATCTCGACCGCGCTGCTGGAGAGCGAGCTCGAAGATCGTCAGAAGTGCCTGGGCTAGCTCCTGGTTCGCCTTCTTTACTTTCAGCGTCGTCGCGCTGGGTACGGTGACCTCCATCGATGTGCTGTGAACGTCGATTCGCGCATCGGCGACACCGTCGTCTGACCGAATCTTGACTCGTTTGTCAACGCCCTCAGAAATCACATTTGACAGATGCGACCGGCGCGTGACGCTCTTTTCTTCACGGCGTGCTGTAGACCTCACCCGTATATTCTTATACACATCCGGAAAGATCTCATCTTGCAACACCCTATGAAAATGGGCTTGAATTTCCCTAAAGTGCGGGTGGAATCGGTTGAAACTATCGCGGTCTACGTTCAATGCGTCTTCAAGACCCTCCTCCACGAAGATCTCGCTTGTAAGCCAACGGCTTCTCGGCCCTTGGTTGTATCTGTAGTCAAGTAGCGATGGATCGTAATAGCCAATCGCCACATTCTTGATCCGGATCAGCACACCCCGCAGCTCGTCCGGGCGAAGTTGCTCGCCTTCCTGAACGACGATGTATCCGTGAAAACGCAGGTCCTTCCCGTAGATCGTCTGGCGATATGGCCCGAGGCGCCGAACGGTATAGCCGCCGTGATGCCCCTTTAAATAGACGGGCTTCGCGAGCGTCATTCCGTCGACGATCAACTGGAAGTCATATTGAAGCAATTGCTCGTGTTCCTCTTCGACAACCCGTTGCGGCAAGGCGTCTTTTGCTAGGTATGGGATTGGGCACGCGGCCGCGAGCTCCCATAACAGCCGCCAGTAGTCGCCCAGCTCGTTGATCGAATGCACCTTACCAACGACCCCAAGTGCTTTTCGCCACTCAATAGGCGGCTCCTTGAACTGCTCATGATTGACGGATTCTTTGAATGATCGGATGAACGTCGGATGAACGTCGTCTGCAACTACGGACGTTCCGGGCCGCGACGATGGCACGTAGTCAGGAAGAAACTCGTACTCTCCTACGTCCACTTCGATCCCGCCTTCGGTGTCGTGAACTAATTCAGCATCGTCACGATCCAGCCGCTCTTTTATCAAGTCGTACAAATGCACCCGGGCCTTGAATCCATCGCCACTCCGTGGCGTCGATGTTACAGTGAACGCGCCGCATATTTGAGCGATACCGAGCATTCCGATACCTAGGCGGCCGATAACTGGACGGCCCTTCATTAGCTGGAGGTCGCGTGGACGTTTTTGACTGTTGCCGACGCCGCCTTCCATCAGCTGCGCGAAGTCTTCTCGCGTGAAGCCGTCGCCGTTGTCCTGAATCGCGATACGCATGAAATGCGGATAATTCGTGTCAACACGAACGATGCGCGCGTTGGCATCCCATGCGTTGCTGATCAGTTCCCGTATCGCGCTGGCCGGGCTGCGATATAGGCCGCGGCTCAGGTGAGCGAGAGCTTTCTCGTGGACTGTGATTTTACCCATACCGTCACCTTAGGGGCTTGCGTATGACCAGAATGTTCTCACTCACGGTTTTCGCCGTAGCCGTAGCCCACCGGTCTCGCCAGTGCCGTATTGTTGGGTTGACAAAGCCTACCTCCGTCGCCAACTCGCCCAACAGCTCGGCTGTTGAGATATGTACCCTTTGATAAGACGACTGGTCCCCCAGTACAAACGCGCAGGGCGCTCCGGGACGCAACACTTCGAAGAGGGTCTCAAGGTGACGCTTCATACCGCCAAAATACTCCGTGACGACGGTGGGATAGAACCGGGCAAAGCCATACGTCTTGTCGCGAACTTTTCTCCGGAGGGAGGATGCGATTTGCTGAATCCGGATATTGCTCTTCACGCGTACCGAGTCGTCGTCCGTCGAATAGATGCCTTTCGTGTGCGAGCGAATCATTCCGCGTTTGATAACGCGCAGCGAGTCAACGTTGAATACTTCCTCGAGGAAGGCTAACTCGAGCCGGCTGTTCCTCGTGTAGTCATGCTCCGTGGGATACGGTGGCGAACAGATAACAGCAGCGATGTCATTCACGCCCTCTTTCCCGAGGACTTCCGCGCAAGCCCGGGCGTCACCAAGGAATACACGAGCGCTGCCGCGATCAAGTCGCCTCAATCGCTCAAGGTCGGCGGCGATTCGATCCACTCTATTTGTGAAGCCGCCGAGCACATCGTGATCCCCCTTCTTTTTACCGCAATAGAGCTCCGGACCAAACTTGACGTTGCTTGCCGATCCCACAACCTCGGCAACCAAGGCGAGAGTGAGCGCTCGGCGATACGGTGCCGTTGTCGCCAGCGACGCAATGGCATGCTTCGTCGCAATCGCCTTTCGAAGCGGTTTTTCAGAAATCCAACCACGCGCCACCATGCCGCTTTCGGTGAGATAACGATAGGTTCCGTCTGCTTCGTGATCGCCCTTGCGCGACAGCGTCCTTCGGTATCGGACGCGGATGTCGTCGGTCAACTCGCGGAGTCGCTCGGGGAGCAGACGCCAGTTCGTCTTAACTTGAGCAGCGAAGTGGCTCGATGGATTGGCATCGATGCCGATGGAATCGATACCCCGCTTCATGCACTCGACGAGCGTGGTTCCACTTCCGCAGAAGGGGTCAAGGACGAGGTCGCCACGTTGCAACTGGAACTCGTCGAGCAACTCCGCCACCAAGTGGTCGGAGAAGCCCAGGATGATGCGATACCAGTTGTGTGCTTCGCCGTTTAGGATCTGCTGCGGTGAAGGCTTCAGTTGCGCAATATCCTGCGCCGTCAGGCTTTGAACTCGGACCCTGTGCACCAAGATTACCGAGTGTAGCATCCGACGACTTCTGGATACACTTACCGGCTTCAGAAGGGCCAAGCGCCGCTTCGCCCGCCCGCTGGCGGACTGCGGCGGCCGTCGGGAATACGAAACCGTAGGAGTCCTCCCCGTATACGTCTTCCATTCCGCCGCCCAAGTCACATTTCAGCGGCGTGGGCCGCATCTACCTGTATATGCGCGCATATATTAGTAGAAATCTGTCTCTACATGTATATATCTAAGCGGGGGGCGGGCCGAGTCCGCCGACGACGCGTTTCTCGAGGCGGAGCTGCGGACGATGGCACCAGTGGTCTTCGAGAGCTTCCGCGCCGGATCCCAGCGGGCACCCGCCTGCCGGATCTGCTCACGCAAGGCGGTCTCTTCGTACCGGATCTTCACCAGGTAGACTCCTCCCGCTTCGATCAAGGGGGCTTCTTCCTCGATCAACTCGACGGTCTTGATTCTCAGACGCCGCGCCGCGTCGTATCGATAGCGGACGCAGACGAGCCGATCGCCATAGCGAGCAACCAGCTCCTTCGTGCCGTTCGCACCCGGTGCAAGCGTCAGCCGTGTTTTCATCACACACCGAGGCTCCCTCGGCGCGCGCTGGCTGTCAAGCTGGGAGCGCTCGTCAGAACACGCGGGATGTCTAGGCGATCATCGCGCCGAGGATGAACAGCGCTGCAATTCCACTCAGCCAGGGTATGAATTTTTTCATCAGAGTGCTCCTCGAGTTTCCATGTGCACTCTGCCCGGATGTGAGACGCCCGGCTGTCGCGCGATGTACCGAGGGGTGTGATGGGGGTCACTGGGGGTGCGGGGGGGGGCTGCGGTTGGCCGCGACCCCTCCGGGGTCGATGGCGTGGTTTCGATTGTGATCCGGTGGGCGCCTGACGGCGACCACCGGCTACATGCCGTGACGCCTCCGGCGTCGGGGGGGTGGCAGGTACGCTAGCCAGGCATTGGGGGTCGCGCGGCCTCGCGCGATCGCCGATGGCGGCTCGCCATCGGTTGCGCTCAGGAGAAGGTCGACGACCCGTTGTCGAACGTCTCGGGAGGGGACTCACTCATGGGCTGGTCGGCTCATCCAAAGCCCACCGCCGGCCAGCGGCCGGCGGGGATCGCGCGAGCCGCGCGACCCCCAACGGCTCCGCCGACACATCCTGATGGGCGCTCGATGAGGGGGTCCTTCGACCGTCCTCCACCCCTCCCACCCGCACGCCCACCCTCGGGGTTCCGGCGGCTCAGGATGACAGCGAGGATGACAGCGCACGCTGGGCGCTCCCCCTCTCCCTTCTCATTTCCAAGTCCCAATCCCCAATTCTCCATCCCCAATTCTCAGTTCTCCTCCCCCACCCCCCGACTCTCCATTTTCAATTTTCAATTTTCAATTTTCAATTCGCGCCACCGCCCGGCGTCGTCCGTGCAAGGCATCACCATCGCGGCGGTCGATGAGATGATTCGGCCGTCGCGGCCGCTCGGTTTGAGCGGTGCGGAGAATTTGAAGTTTCTGGAGGAATGATGAAGAAGCTGGTTTTACTTTCCGTGATGGCGCTGCTGCTGGCCTCTTGTGCGTCCGTTTCCGTGGGTCCGACTGCGGTCGCCACACTCTCGCCGACGTCGGGATCCACTTCGTCGGGCACCGTCGAGTTCGTCGAGCTCGCCGACGGGTCGGTTCGTGTCGACGTGCAGCTGCGCGGCGTGCCTCCCGGTCTTCATGGCTTCCATGTCCACGAAGTCGGGAACTGCGGCGACAACGGAAATGCCGCGGGCGGTCACTTCAATCCCGGACAGCACCCGCACGGAGCGCCCGGCGTTGCCACGCATCATGCCGGCGACTTCGGGAACGTGAATGCGGATGCGCAGGGGAATGTGCAGACGCAGTTCACCCTCAGGTCGATCACCGTCTCGAGCGGTGCGAACTCGGTCGTTGGCCGCGCCGTCATCCTGCATGCCGATCCGGACGATCTGGTGACGCAGCCCACCGGGAACGCCGGTGGCCGCATCGCCTGCGGAATCGTCAATCTGCAGTAGGCTGATCCGCCGCGAGCCGTTCTCATCCCGAGGCGGCTCGCGGCAGAAATCCTGCACGGACACGGCCCATGAAACCTTACCTGCTCATCCTGTCGTTGATCCTGACGGGCGCCTGTCAGTCAGGGCCGCAGTCCCGCACGAGCGCCGCGCCAGGCCAGGGAGCCGTCGCGATTCAGGTCGCTCCAAATCCGATCGCCGCGCAGCGGGTCTCGGGCGAGACGTACGATTTCCCCTTCGAGGTCATCCTCCGCGAGACTGGCGGACGCCCGATCACGGTCAGCAGAGTCACCGCGACGGTCTATGGTCCCGGGGGACTGCAGGTCAGCCGTGAAACCTGGGACGCCGACAAGATCCGCTCGATGGGCTACTCGGTCGACGTTGGCGCCCGAGGAGAAGTCCGCTACCGCTTCACTCCTCGGCAGAAGGTCCCGGACGATCGGCTGTTCGGCAGTGTGTCGGCAGAACTGCGAGTCGATGCGACCGACGACTCCGGCGCACCGACGAACGCGCAGACCGTCGTAACCGTCGTGCGCGGCTGAAGGCTCAGAGCAGGTTGTAGTCGCGCATGCGACGCCACAGCGTTGCTCTGCTGATGCCGAGCGCGCGTGCGGTCTCTTCGCGGCGCCAGCGGTGCGTCTCGAGCGCGGCGCGGAGCCGCTCGGCCTCGCTGTCGTTCGCCGGATCGGCGTGCAGCACGACCTCCGGCTGCCCGACGATCTCTGCCGGCATGTCTTCCGGCTGAATCGTCGACCCGCGTGTCACAGCAACCGCGTACTCGATTGCCGTTTCGAGCTCCTGCACATTCCCCGGCCAGACGTAGTTGAGAAACAGTCGAATGACCTCGGGCGAGAGTTTCAGGTTCCGGCCGTGCCGCTCGCCTACACGCCGCAACAGCAGCCGCGCCAGCGGTTCGATGTCCTCGCGACGCGCGCGCAGCGGCGGAATCTCGATCGGGACGATCCGGAGACGGAGGTAGAGATCCTTTCGGAACGTCCCCTGCTCGACCGCTTCCTGCAGATCGATGTCCGAGGCAGCGATCACCCGGGCGTCGGTTGCGCGGATCTGCGTCTCACCGAGCCGCTCGTATTGATGGTCTTCCAGGACACGAAGCAGCTTCGCCTGAGTCGCTGGAGGCAGGTCACCGATCGCATCAAGGAAAAGCGTTCCCCTCGCGGCGAGCTCGAAGCGTCCAACGCGATCACGAACGGCGCCGGTGAATGCACCCTGAACGTGGCCGAACAGTTCGCTATCGAGCAGGTCGGGAGGGAGCGCCGAACAGTTGACGGCGACGAACGGTCCACGACGTCTCAATGAATGTTCGTGAATGGCCCGCGCCACGACCTCTTTGCCTGTTCCCGCCTCGCCGGTGAGGAGGACAGGTGATTCGCTCGACTGGAGATTCTCGACGAGCTGGAAGATGCGCGACATCGCGCTCGACCTGGCGATGAGACCCGAAAGGACAGTCGGCGCCGAGGCTGCGGCGAAGTGGTCCTCTTCGGCCGGAAGCACCACGACGACGTACTTCACGCGCGGGTCGCAGATGCCTGTCGAGTCGACCAGCAATGGCGCCGCGGTCAGCGACAGCGGACGGATGCCGTGCGTCGTCTGAAGCAGGGCGCGCCAGCCCTCCCGCCGCTCCCCCGCGGCGAGAGCCTCGCGCAGCGGAGCACCGATCCCGAAGAGCTCTTTGCCGAGCAGGTCTGCAACAGGACGCCCCTCGAGCGGACCGAATGTTTCACCCCCGAGCATCTCCCGCATCTGCGGAGAGGCGTGGACGACTCGGAATCCGTCATCGAGACAGAGAAGGTAACGCCCCAGCGAAGCGAACACATTACTGACCGCACCGAGTGCGAGACGTGCGATCTCCGGCTCGAGAGTTACGCTCATGCTGACAGCCTGTCTTGCAGGCGGGGAGCCGTCAGTGACCGACCGGAATCGTAAACGTGACACCGGTCACGAGGCGGAGTGACACTTCGCGCCAGGGACGGCGGCTTCAGTCTCCCGTGATCCCGCGCAGCACGTCGGGATCGGGGACGAAAAATCCTGTCTTCTCGGTCAGAACGACGCCGTCCTTCTGCCACCGGCTCATCAGACGGATCGCTGTTTCGAGTGTCGTACCGATCAGATCCGCAACCTCCTGTCGCGAGAGCGCCATCTCGACGAACACCCCCTGTTCGCGCGGGGTTCCGACACGATCGGCGAGCGTCAGAAAGAGCCGCGCCGCACGATATTCGGCGGATCCGGTCATGTCGGCGAGTCTCTTGTTCACCATCATGAGCCGGTAAGTCAGCCCGGCCAGCAGATGACGCATCATGCCGGGACGCTGTTCGAGCAGGGTGAAGAACTCCCGCTCCGGAATCGACAGGATGCTCGACGGCTCGAGGGTGACGGCGCCGGCCGGGAACGGCCGCCGCTCGAACACGGCGACAGCTCCGACCGGTTCACCCGGCCCGAGGATTTCGAGGATGACGTCCCTTCCTGCGGCGGCCTTGACGATTTTTACCCTGCCGATCACGAGGAAGTAGATCCGATCGGCGGGGTCGCCCTCGTGGAAAATGGTCTCCCCTTTGTCGAATCCGCGCAGCCGGCAGAGCGGCGCGAGCGCTTCGCGATCCTCTTTGCGAAGGGCCGAGAGAAGAGGAACGGCATTGAACGGAATCGGCGCTTCGATCGGCATCGGCGAGAGTTTACATGCACGAATCGGACGCGGACGGCGGTTCGGCATGACATTCGTCATCGACGAGACTCCCCGCGGAGCGCACTATCGTGATCGAGGAGCCCGATGCGCACCGCGACCGGAACCAGCTATTCAGAGCAGCCACCCCTCGCATCCCGTCCGGCTCTGCGTCCGCTGGCGCTTCCGACTGAACATGGTGGCTGGGGGTTCCTGTTCGAACCGATCGTTGTCGGTCTGGCGATCGCACCATCGTGGGGCGGCATCCTGCTGGCTCTCGCCTTCTGCTTCGGCTTCCTGACGAGGCAGCCTCTGAAACTCGCGCTGCAGGATCTCCTGCGACGGAAGGCCTACCCGCGCACCCGGTGGTGCTGGTTGCTCGCGGCCGGATACGCGACTGCGGGATTCGCCGCGCTCGCTCTGGCAGTCATCGTATCGGGATGGATCGTCCTGGTACCGATCGCGATCGTCGCGCCGCTCGGCATGACTCAGATCGCCTTCGATGCGAGAAACCGAAGCCGGGTTCTGCTGCCTGAGCTCGGCGCCGCGATCGCGATGACCTCGAGCGCGGCGGCGATCGCTATTGCCGGTGGCTTTCGCCTCCTCCCCGCAATCGCGATCTCCGGGATCCTGGTCGCCCGCGCGATTCCTGCGATTCTTCACGTACGAACGCTGATCCAGAGAAAGCATGGGCGCGCGAGCTCGGGCTGGGCATCGATCACGTCGCACGCCGTCGCAGTGGGAGCCGTTGCACTCTCCAGCCAGCCGCTGATCATCGGCGTCTTCGCACTGCTGTTCGCCCGTGCTGTCTGGGGCCTCAACCAGCCCGTTCCGGCGGCGAAGACGATCGGATGGACAGAGGTGGTGTGGGGAGTCGTTACGGTGATTGCGGTGGCGGTGAGTTTTTGAGTTCCTGGGAGTTCCTCGGAGTTCCTCGGAGGGGCTAGAAGTTCGCGGCAAGGCAACACGCTGCAACTGCCCGGCTTGCATGTTACGGAGTACTAGCCTGCGAGGCCCCTCGCTTGCCCACCCGCCCGCCCGCTCGGGGT
>DASVLC010000136.1:0-14721 GCA_036385045.1 Thermoanaerobaculia bacterium
CATGGCCGAGATGATCGTCAAGGAGCGGATCCGGCAGCTCGAGAACGAGTAGCCCGGAATGAAGATTTACACCCGCACCGGAGATCATGGTCAGACCTCGCTGTTCGGCGGCACGCGTGTCGCGAAGCACGACCCTCGCATCGAAGCCTACGGAACGGTAGACGAACTGAGCTCTCACCTCGGGCTTGCACGCGCGGCCTCGCTGCCGGCGACGACCGCGGCTACCCTCGCCGACGTCCAGCGCGACCTGTTCGAGATCGGAGCCCATCTCGCGTCGCCCGGTACGAGCCGGTTTCCCGGCGTGGAGACATCACGGATCGAAGCGCTCGAGCGATCGATCGACTCGATGGAGCAGGAACTGACGCCACTCACGAGCTTCATCCTTCCGGGTGGTGGTCAGGCTGCCGCACAACTCCACATCGCACGCACTGTCTGCCGTCGCGCTGAACGCTGCGTCGTCGCCCTCGATGACCAGTCCGATGCGACCCTCTCGACGATCGCCTACCTGAACCGGCTATCGGACTACCTGTTCGTCGCGGCGAGATTCGCGAATTTGAAGGCAGGGATCGAAGACGTACCCTGGACCCGGTAAGCGAACGCCAGTGGCGTGATTCGTCTGGAGAGAGACCATCTCGACTTCGGTAGTTGTGAAGGAGATGGTCGGGGCAAGAGGACTTGAACCTCCGACCTCACGGTCCCGAACCGTGCGCTCTACCAGGCTGAGCTATGCCCCGATGTGCTCTGATGCCGCGAGTGGTCGCGGCGGAAGGCGCGGATTCTAGTGATTTCGCACCGAGCGGTCAAACTAACGGCCCTCATGGGGCTTTCATTCCGCTGTGGTCACACCGTGCCCTGTCGGAATCCTCCGCTGGCGCCGCGAGTTGCGACAGGAACGGAGGCTCCCGATGAAACGCTTCGCAGTTGCCCTGGCACTCCTTGCGCTCGCCATTCCGGCCCATTCGCAGCAGACGTCGTTCGGCGAACGGATCGATGTCAACGCCGTCCTGCTCGACGTGATCGTTACCGACTCCCGCGGCAATCAGATCCTCGGCCTGGCGAAAGATGATTTCATCGTGAAGGAGGATGGCGTCGTTCAGGCCGTCGACTCCGTCGACTACTTCACGAGCCGCACGCTGCTGAGCTCCCGCGAAGACAAGGCGCCCTTCCGCGTCGAGAAGGTGCGGGAAGATCGCTACTTCGTCTTCTTCTTCGACAAGCCTCAGGACCCGGCCGCGCTCTTCGGACAGCTGCTGCAGGCCCGGGCCTCGGTCACCGACTTCATCGGCAAGCAGATGCGCGACACGGACTACGTGGCAATCGTTGGCCATGACATGCGCCTGAAGGTCTACAGCGACTTCACGAGAGACCGCACGCAGCTGGTGAGCGCCCTCGGCGAAGCGCTCCGGTTCGGCAGGGGTATCACTGAAGCCGAAGGGTCCGAGGGTCCCTCGATTCTTCGTGCGCTCGATCGCGACCAGTTGATCAACGGCACCGGCACGGTTTACCAGGCACTGGGGGTGCTCGCCGCGGCACTACGATCGACCGGTGCGCGCAAAAACCTGGTCCTCTTCTCTCCCGGAATCGTCGACCACAGCGAACGCGTACAACGAGGATTCATCCTCGACCGCAGCCAGCACCTCGACCCTGCGCTCGAGTGGCTGAACGCAGCCAACGTTTCCGTCTACGCAATCCAGCTCCAGCGCGAAGCCGCCACCGACCCGGTCTTTCACCAGCGTCTGAGTGAGATCGCCGATTCGACCGGAGGACGGTATTTCCAGCTGAACACCACGTTTCGTCCGGCGCTCCGCCGGATTGAACAGACCAACAGCGGCTATTACCTCGTCACGTATCGCGCGAAACATCCTTCCGGAACCCGCGGGTTTCAGAAGGTCGATGTCTCGGTGAAGAACCCCGAGTTCCGCGTGGTGGCTCGATCCGGATATCAGTTCGGAAGTTGAGACTCCACGAGAAACGTCACTCGATCACCCGGCACGAGCTGTCCGAGCTTCCATCGTTCACTCGTGATCACAGTCATCGGCTGCAGGTATCCACCCGTGACCGGGTGATCCGGCCCCATCGCAACCAGACTGCCGTCCGGGTGAAGCTGAATCGTTCCGCACTGCATGCCACAGGAAGCGAGAGCGGCGGTCGGATTCAGCCCGAGCGGCTCGAGCGGTGTCAGACGAATGCCGACGCGGTCGAGTTGCGGGGTGACGACGCATGCGACTGTTGAGAGGCCGGAGTCGTGCGGGCCGGATAGCGTGCGGATGGTAAGCCGGTCCTCGCGAGTGATCGCCGGCATTCTGCTTCCCGTTTCGGTTCCGAACGCGAGGTAGCCTCGCAGGCCGTTACGCAGTGGCCCCCACGCGATCGTCTCGCCTTCCCGGACCGTGCGGACCTCGAGCTGAAGATCAGGTTCGCACCAGGCGACGAAGCCTGACTCGCGGAAGCGCAGACGCGGACCGGCGACGGCACACTCGAGCAATGTCTCCTGTTCGCCACGCCCGACCGCGTGATTGGCGAGCGCCGCGGCGAGTGGATCGAACGGACCCCCAGGAGCGGATCCGCGAAGTGTCAGGCTCCAGTCGGCGGCGCTCACGACCCGAGCGAGCGGCGCGGCCAGCACATCAGCCCACGGAAGGGAGAGCTCCTGTCGTTTCACTTCGGGAGATGGTGGCAGCGTTTCCAGAGTCGGAATCAGCTCGATGACGTCGCCGGCTTCGATTGCATGCTCGAGATCGACATCAGTCCGACCGAGCAGGTTCCAACCCCCAGGCGACTCGATCGGATAGAAGCCGGCAGTCGAGCCTGCGACGCCGAAGGTACCGCGGGCAACGCGTGGCCTCGAAGTCGCCCGCCGCGGCATCGACCATTCATCCGGCCAGCCATCGAGATAGGCAAACCCGCCACGAAATCCGAGATAGCGTGCGGTCAGACGAAGCGTAGCCACGCGTTGGAGAAACGCATCTTTCGAGAACGATACCTGCGAGAGAAACTCGTCGAGATCGGGTGCGTACCCGGAGGCGAAACTGACGCGCAGGCGGTGAATCCTGCCGTTGATCGAGTTGCCCGGCTTTCGCTCCAGAGCAGCCCTGCCGATCTGTTCTTCGTCCGGCTCTCCATCACAGACCACATAAAGCGACGAATGGCCCGGGAGGCAGGCGAGCACCCGCTCGACGCGACGGACGCTGGCCGCCGCCGTGTGCAACTCGCCGGCCGTGACCTCACCGAGCTCGACGAGTAGCGCGTTGTCGCCCGCCCTCACGATCTGCATGCCATGGTGATACCTTCTGCGGCGATGGATCGCAAGCACGAAGCGCTACTGATCGATATCGCTCACCAGGTCATGCTCGACAAGGGGCTACTGCCCGACTTCGCACCGGCCGTTCACGAACAGTTGAACGGCATCGAGGCACCCGCGCGGGAGCAGAACTCCGGCATCCGCGACCTGCGCCACCTTCTCTGGTGCTCGATCGACAATGACGACTCGCGCGACCTCGACCAGCTCACCTACGGCGAGGCGCTGCCGGACGGCGGCACCCGCATCTTCATCGCGGTGGCAGACGTCGATGCGATCGTCCGGAAGGGAACTCCAATCGACGATCACGCGCGGCACAACACGACCTCGGTCTACACCGCCGCCAGGATCTTCTCGATGCTCCCGGAGAAGCTTTCGACCGACCTCACCTCACTGAACCCGGCCGAAGAGCGGCTCGTGATGGTGACCGAGATGACGGTACGGGAGGATGGAACCACAACCGACGAGGAGATCTACCGCGCCCTCGTCCGCAACCACGCCAAACTCGCCTATGACTCCGTCGGGGCGTGGCTCGAGGGCGAAGCCGATGCACCGCCGCCCGTGCAGGCGAACGACGATCTCGCACAGACGCTCCGGCTGCAGGACCAGGCCGCCGAACGGATGCGACACGTTCGTCACGAGCAGGGGGCACTGGATCTCGAGACCATCGAGGCGCGTCCCGTGCTTCGCAACGGGGTGGTCGTCGCACTCAGCCAGTCGAAGCAGAACGACGCCAAATTGCTGATCGAAGACTTCATGATCGCCGCGAACGGCGCCAACGCGCGCTTCCTCGAGCGCCACGGCTCGGCAAGCATCCGGCGGGTTGTCCGCTCTCCGGAACGATGGGATCGGATCGAGCGGATCGCTGAAGAACTTGGTGACAAGCTGCCGCCTGACGCCGACCCGATCGCGCTCGAGGCATTTCTGCTCCGGCGAAAGAAGGCGGACCCGATACGCTTCCCTGACCTTTCTCTGTCGATCATCAAGGCGATGGGTGCGGGCGAGTACGTCGTGGAGGATGCAGGTGAGGACTCGATCGGTCATTTCGGCCTCGCCGTGAAGGACTACACCCACTCGACTGCGCCCAATCGCCGTTACCCCGATCTGATCACGCATCGGCTCGTGAAAGCAGTACTCGAGAGCCGGCAGTCGCCCTATTCGGTGGGCGAGCTCTCGGAACTGGCGGCGCACTGCACGAAACAGGAAAACGCCGCCAACAAGGTCGAGCGCTGGGTCCGCAAATCGGCCGCGGCCTGCCTCCTGGCAGATCGCGTCGGAGATCAGTTCGACGGGATCGTCACCGGCGCCTCAGCGAAGGGGACCTGGGCTCGCATCTTCCAGCCTCCAATCGAAGGAAAGATCGTCCGCGGACACAAAGGGCTCGACATCGGCGATCGCGTGAAGGTGAAGCTACTCGGCGTCGACATCGAGATGGGACACATCGACTTTGCGCGCTCCGGACGCTGAGGCAATCAGGTAGAGCGCAGGCCCCGCGAGATGCATGAGCAGACGGGCGGCCGTGACTCTGAGCAGTTCGGCACGGTCCCACTCGGAGACTACCGATACGGCGGAATAGAGGGCCATGCCTCCGACGATGACCACGCCGGCCAGTATGAGAGCCCGCCACTGCCGGCGAACCATCAGAACCACGACTGCTCCAACTACGATCACCCAGAACGCTCCCCAGTCGCGTAAGACCAACGCGTAGCTCGAGAGGTCCCCCACCGCCGGAAGAAAGTCCTCGAACCGCGACGGCAGGAGGGAGACGAGGCGTCCAAAGAGATCTCCTTCGTCGGTGAGCTCGATCCGGCTTCGCCAGATGATCAGCGCCGCAGCTGATGCGATGAGCGGCACCGCAGCCGCAATGACGCGACGCCGGAAGATCCAGACGCCGGCCAGGATGAGCAGAACCGCGATCGGAAGTCCTTCGCTCTTGGTCAACACCATCGCCGCTGCCCAGAACCCGAACCGAGCGCTCGAGGTCCCGTCCACCAGCTCTAGGAATGCCATTGTGATGAATGCAGCGAGCGCGATGTCGCTGTACGCCGACATCGCGCCACCTTCCGGCTTCAACGCGAACTGTGGCGTCCAGACGAGAAGCCCGGCGCAGAGTGTCGCAACCGCAGGTGGATGTCGCAGACGGAATCGGCGGCGGATCTCGAGCGCAAGCGAGCCGAGAATCAACGGAAAGATCCAGCGTACGGCCAGATCATCAGCTCCACCGCTCATCTTCATGACGAGCGCAACGTCGATCGGGAGCAGCAGCGGATACTGGTTGCGCGGACTGAATGTGTTCTCACCTCGGAAGAAGGGACCATCGACCGCCCCTTCCGTTGCGATCGCCTTCGCCTTCAGCATCCAGAAGGCAGTGCCGTCGTAGTCATGCTGCGGGATGAACGTGACCGCCAACAACATAGCCAGTACGGGCACCACTACCAGCAGGACATCGAGTTCCGGCCGCCGAGGGTAACCCTCTTCGCGGGGCCGGGGCCGGATCAGAAGGACGAGCGCGGAGCAGATCGCGAGAATGGCGATTCCCCATCCCAGCGGCACCCCGACCAGCATAAGCACGAAGAGCGACATTCCCGAAGCGGCCGCTCCCGCGAGAAAGAACGGAACGCGACCGAGGAGCCGCGAGACCGCCGCTCCGACCAGCGGGAACCAGACGAGGATGACGAGCGCCGGGATCAACGTGACGCCTCCTCCGCGAGCTGCTGCCGAGAGAGCAACCGCACCTCCCACGCTGACTCGCGATCGATCCATCCGATCGCCGCAGGACGTCGAGGATCCTGCTGATAGGCGTCGACCCCGAAGTAGTGCTTCGTCGGACGTGGATAGAGGTAGTAGTTCACATAAATCCCGAGATCCGCGTCAGCCGGCTGCCGGAAGATGAGCGCGACAGGTTCGCCGGGTGGCAGCTGGCGATCCAGAGCTCGGATCGATTCGTAAAGAGGTCCGAGAATATGCGCGCGGCGGGCGTGAACATCGAGCCGGCGAAGATCCGCCGCCTGCCGGATCGTCCGGATCAGACCCGGAAGCGTCAGCCAGATCGAGATCACCAGCGCGAGAATGATTGCGGCCCGGACCACGCTCCCCATCACAGCCCGCTACGCCTCTGCAACGGCGACGAGTCGGTTCTCAGTGTCCACCGTCACGATCTTCGCTCGATGAGCGAGCGTCTGGCCGTCGTGCATCAGCCCCCAGGAGAGGATGCTGATCGCGTCACCGGCGCGCAGACGGCTGATCGCGATCTCGCCGCTCGCCTCCCCGGCCGGCTCAGCGAACGTGATGATCCGTTCTCCGGTCTCGTGATTCACGATCTCGATCTCCTCGAGAGGGAGAATGTCGGCCGCGCGAAGCAGAATCGGATCAATGCGGAGACTGACCCCTTCGCTGCGGGTCACCGTCGCATTTCGTATCGCAGCGCGAATCAGCCGTCGCATCATCGCGACACCCGGATGTTGTCGATCAGGCGTGTACCGCCGATACGGATCGCGCCGGCGAGAAGGACCTCACGATCGAAGTTCGCCGGTGGTTCGAACGTGTACGGATCGACGACGACGAGATAGTCAACCTCCACTCCGCCCTCCTCCGTTACGACCCTGCGCATCAACTTCTCGACATCCGTCACTTCGGAGATCCCGTGCGTAACCGCCTCGACGCCCACGCGAAGCGCGCGGTGCAGCACAGGTGCCTTCTTTCTTCCATCCTCCGAGAGATAGCTGTTGCGCGACGACATTGCGAGCCCGTCGGACTCGCGGATCGTTTCACCCCAGACGAGCCGCACCGGAACATCGAGATCGCGAACCATCCGTTCGATGACCGCACACTGTTGCGCGTCTTTCCGGCCGAATGCCGCAACGTCCGGTTGAACGATATTGAACAGCTTCGTCACTACCGTCGCGACGCCCGCGAAGTGTCCGGGACGACGCTCTCCCTCGAGAGGCTTCGCGACGCCGTTCATCCTGACTTCGGTGGCGGCACCCTCCGGATACATAGCATCGCCCGGCGGCAGGAAAAGAAGATCGACGTTCTGCTCATCGAGCAGCGCGAGGTCACGCTCTTCGTCGCGCGGGTACGCCGCGAGATCTTCATTCGGTCCGAACTGCCGCGGGTTGACGAAAATCGAGACCGCGATGAACGAGGCACCTGCCTCTCTCGCTACACCAATCAGCGAAAGATGACCGGCATGAAGAAATCCCATCGTCGGCACGAAGCCGACGATCACACCACGTCCCTTCGCCTTCGCGATTGCCTTCCGGGTTTCGTCAATCGTACGAGTGATGATCATGCGGATGCGTATTGTGGTGCAGAACGGTTTTCGCGGAGCAGTTGCGCTGTCATCCTGAGCCGCCGAAGCCCCGTGGCTGGGTGGGTGGGACGGGAGGGGCGAAGGACGGTCGAAGGACCCCCACATCGAGCGCCAGGGTGGGCGGTGGTGCCTGCTCGGCGCTCGATCAGGGGGTCCTTCATCGTCCTTCGCCCCTCACACCCGCCCGCCCACCTCGGGGCTGCGGCGATTCAGGATGACAGCGAACCCTCGCGCGGGCTATTCACCCCCGCGGCATCTCCACCACCACGCCGCTGTCGTCCTGTGAGGCATAGAGCCGCTGGAGCTCTTCGTCGTTCGCCATGTGAAACGACTCGGTCTGCTCGTCCGGGAAGCGCGCTGCACGAACGTCCGAGAGGTAATTCTCGAGAGCAGCCTGCATGTCGCCGGCGAGGTTCGCGTACTTGCGGACGAATTTCGGCGTGTGTCCCTCGTAGATGCCGAGGACATCGTGGAAGACGAGGACCTGACCGTCGCACGACGGTCCGGCGCCGATGCCGATCGTCGGAATCGAGATCCGCTCGGTGATGAGCGCGGCAAGTTCGGCTGGAACGCATTCGAGAACGAGCGCGAAACATCCGACCTGCTCGAGCGCCGTCGCCTCCTCGATCAGCCGGCGCGCATCATCGGCGCTTTTCCCCTGCAGCTTGAAGCCGCCGAGCGCATTGACCGACTGCGGCGTGAGGCCGATGTGTCCCATGACCGGGATCTCCGCATCGAGGATCGCCTCGATGGTGCGAAGCCGGCTCTCTTTTGCACCCTCGATCTTGACCGCATGCGCTCCCGCCTGGATGAAGCTGCCGGCGTTGCGGACCGATTCTTCGATCGAGACGTGGTACGAGAGGTAGGGCATGTCGCCGACGATCAGCGCGGTCTTCGTCCCGCGTGCGACGGCCCGGGTGTGGTGGAGCATGTCGTCCACCGTGACGCTCAGCGTGTCGGGATAGCCGAGAACCACCATGCCGAGGGAATCGCCAACGAGGAGAATGTCGGCGCCGGCCGCGTCGGCGATCCGGGCGCTCGGGTGGTCGTAGGCGGTGAGCATGCCGATGCGAGACTTCGACTTCATCGCGCGGATGACCGGGACTGTGACCTTCTTCTTCGGGCTGTTCATCTCTCCTCCAGAGGACCGAGAGGAGCGGGGCGGTGCGAAGCGGCGACTCCGGGAGAACGAGCCTTGCGACCGTTACCCTCGCGACCTCTTCACCCTGCCTACGCCTTGGTCTCGGTCCGGCTACTCAGGATCCAAGCGGCACGTAGTACTGCGTTCCCTTTTGAGCCGTTCGAATCTGCTCGACGAGCTGATCGAAATGCTCGGACTTGTTAACGAAATCAATCTCCGTCGTATTCACGACCAGCAATGGCGTCTCGTCGTACCGGTAGAAGTAATGCGAGTACGCCTCACTGAGCTCTTGCAAATACGATGACGACATCGATTTCTCGTATGCACGCCCACGCTTTTTAATGCGCCGGAGCAGTGTATCAAGGGTTGCCTGAAGAAAAATGACCAGATCAGGTTTGGGCACCTGCTCGTAGAGCAGGTCGTACATCCGGTTGTAGATCATCAGCTCCGAGTCGTCGAGCGTCAGATACGCGAAGATCTTGCTGCGGGGAAAGGAGTAGTCCGCCAGGATCAGCTCGGTGAAGAGATCTCGCTGAGCGACCTGCCGCTGCTGGTCGTACCGGGACAGCAGAAAGAACAGCTCGGTGCGGAAAGCAGCTCCGCGCTTGTCCTTGTAAAACTCATCCAGGAACGGGTTATCGGGATCCTCGAGGATCTTCGTACCGCGAAAACGCCGGGCGAGAAGGCTCGTCAGCGAGGTCTTTCCGACCCCGATCGGACCTTCGATCGCGATATGACGCCACGGGAGCTGACTCATGTGCGGCGGCGGCAGAATAGCATTTGCCGGCCCTCGGGACCGCCTCGGATCGCGACAACCCTTTCCCGACAGCCGACCAGCCCCGGCAGCCCCCATGTGATAGAACACCGTCCATGTTGAAGATCGACGACTATCGTCTCGGCAACGGGCTCCGTGTCGTGTTGAACGAAGACCACTCCGCGCCACTCGTGGCGGTCAACCTCTGGTATCACGTCGGCTCGAAGAACGAGCGCGTAGGACGGACCGGATTTGCTCACCTCTTCGAGCACATGCTCTTCTCGGGATCCGAGAACGTCGGCAACAACGAGCACTTCCGCTACGTGCAGTCGGTCGGTGGTGTCCTCAACGGGACGACGTTCTTCGACCGGACGAATTACTACGAGACGCTTCCCTCGAACTATCTCGCTCTCGCGCTCTGGCTAGAGTCGGATCGAATGGGCTTCTTTCTTCCGGCACTGACCCAGGAAAAGCTCGACATTCAGCGCGAAGTGGTGAAAGAAGAGCGCCGGCAGCGCTACGACAATGTGCCGTACGGCACTGCATTCGAGCGCCTGCTGCATCTCGCCTACGATGACGACTACCCGTACCACTGGCCGACCATCGGTTCGATGGAAGATCTCGAGGCGGCGTCGCTCGACGACATCCGGCAGTTCTTCACCACCTGGTACCGCCCCGACAACTGCACGCTGACGATCGTCGGTGACTTCGCACCTGACGAAGCCAAACGGCTCGTCCAGCACTATTTCGGCGAGCTCCCGTCGGGAGGTTCGTTCCCGAAGTTCGAAGCGCAGCGAACTCCCCCCGGCCACGAAATGCGCGAGACGTTTCCCTCGCAGGTACAACTCCCCCGCATCTATCGCCTCTACCACCTGCCGAAGATGGGGGAGCCCGACTGGATTCACGCCGACCTGCTGACGACCGTGCTTGCTGCCGACAAAGCGAGCCGGCTCGATCGAAGCCTCGTTCACGAGAAACAGATCGCCCAGGACGTGGCGATGTATGTCCTCCCTACCGAATCGACAGGGATGCTGCTTCTTCAGGCGACGGCGCGAGAAGGGGTCGCGATCGAGACGATCGAATCGGCGATCGACGAGGAAGTCTCACGCATCTCGATCGAGGGGATCTCCGAAGATGAACTGACCCGCGCGCGCAACCGCTCGGAGATCGAGTTCGCACATCAGATCGAAACGTTCGAGGCACGGGCAGACCTGCTCGGCATGATGGCGACCTTCTTCGACGATCCGACTCGGATTCAACGCTGGCTCGAGCCCTACTCGACGGCTACCGCCGACGATCTCGCGCACGTCGCGCGGAAATACCTGATTCCCGAGAACCGGGTAACGAGTCACTTCGTGCCTGAGGCCTGAGCCATGACGACGATCGACCGCAGCACTGCCCCTCCTCCCGCCGCACCACGCAGCTATCAGTTTCCGCACATCACCCGGGCGATTCTCGACAACGGACTGCGGGTTCTCGTCACAGAGACGCACAGCGCACCTCTCGTTTCACTTCGTGTGCTCGTCCGCTCGGGCGCCGATCACGACACCGCCTCCAACGCCGGCCTCGCATCTCTCACCGCGGAGCTCCTCGACGAAGGCGCCGGCGATCGCGACGCGATGCAGATCGCCGAAGACGTCGGAATTCTCGGCGCGGCGATGGGCACCGGAGCCGACTGGGATGCCTCCTACATCTCGCTCGACGTTCTCACCCGCAACGTCGAACCGGCAGCCGCAATCCTCGGCGATGTGACGGCGCGGGCGACCATGCCGTCCGAAGAGCTCGAGCGCTCGCGCGCCGAGCGGCTCAACGACCTCATTCAGCAGCGAAACGAACCGGCGGCGATCGCGGGGAAGCGATTTTCCGGTTTGCTCTACGGCACCGGCGCCTACGGAAACTCGATCAGCGGCAACGCGGACAGCGTCGCCCGGATCACCATCGAACAGGTTCAGGAGTTCTACCGAACCCATTTCGTGCCGAACAACAGCGCGGTCGTCGTGTCGGGTGACATCGAGACCTCACGCGCGATCGAGCTCGTCAGGCAGGTGCTCGGCGATTGGGAGCAGCGACCCGAGCCTCCCCGTCCCACGATCGCGCCACGGCCGATCGATGCAAGTCGCATCTATGTCGTCGACCGCCCGCAGGCGGTGCAGTCGGAGATCCGCGTCGGCCACATCGGTGTGCCGCGTGCCTGCGAAGACTACTTCGCGATCTCCGTGATGAACGCGATCTTCGGCGGCGTCTTCAACTCTCGCATCAACCTGAATCTCCGCGAGCGTCACGGCTACACCTACGGGGCACGCTCACAGTTTGCCTTCAGACGACAGGCCGGACCCTTCGTGATCGCGGCCCCTGTCCGCAACGAAGTGACACGCGAGTCAGTCTCCGAAATGCTGGCCGAACTGCGTCGCATGCGCACCGGCGACATCGAGGATCGCGAGCTCGACGAAACGAAGAGCTACCTGATGGGAGTCTTTCCGGCAACCGTGCAGACGGCCTCCGACATCGCAGGCCGCCTCATCGACATGGAGCTCTACGGCCTCCCCGAGGACTACTTCGACCGCTATCGCGAAGCAATCGCGGGAGTGACGAAGGACGAGATCGTCCGCGTGGCCAACAAGTACCTCGATCCCGAACGGGTGCTCATCGTAATCGTCGGCAACGCAGGCCAGATCCGCGAACCACTCGGCACGTTAGGCTTCCCTATCCACGACCTCGACATCGACGGCAACATGCTGCCGGTGGCGTAGAGGGGTGCGGTTGCGTTGGGCACGTGCTGGGTCCCCGGCGGGCGAGGACGCCCGCGCTACGGCCGGCGAGACGCCCGCGCTACGAATGTCGCGACGCAGCGCCTAAGCACGTGCCTGTCATCCCAATGGCCTTAACTTTAAGCCCACAAGGCTGTCATCCTGAGCCGCCGAAGCCCCGAGGGTGGGTGTGTGGGCGGGAGGGGCGAAGGACGGTCGAAGGACCCCCACATCGAGGGCCAGGGTGGGCGGTGGTGCCTTTCCGGCACTCGATCATGGGGTCCTTCATCGTCCTCCGCCCCTCACACCCGCCCGTCCCCCCTCGGGGCTGCGGCGATTCAGGATGACAGGCGGGGGTGTGCACCGCCCTCGGCTACTGACGCGGCGGTGCGTCCTCGGTGCGTGAGTCCGCCGAACGTTCCGGCGGCCCATCCGTTTCCTCGACGACAGCGTCGGCCGGCTCGTACAGGACGACCGGCGGTCCCGGCTCGCTTCCCTCTTCCGCGACTCGAGCCTCGTCTTCACTGAACAGAGCCGCGTCTCCGCCAACCAGAGGCTCGTCGCTCTCACGCGGTGGCTCGCCTGCCGGGATCGCGACGCTCTTCGAAACCGGTTCCACTCGCGAAGATCGCGATGCGACGACCGTTGCTGCCGCAAGTGCCTGAAGCGTCAGTAGAAACATGGAGAGTCCATGCAGACGCCCGAAGTTTCGACGGATCGCATGGCCTTCAGGGAGGGAAGAAACCGGTACTACAGTCGATATCCTGATCGCCCGGATCCGCAGATCGATAAGGGACTGTCCCGCCGCGAGGATCACGGAAGTGAAGAGCAGAATGAGGATGAACGGCCGAACGCGACGCAGTTCGAGCCCGAACAGCAGCAGCGGTGCAGCGAGTGCGATGTAGTGCCACCGTGTCAGCAGGGCGCCGACAACGTCCGCGGCCGACGTCGCATTCGGCGCTGCCCGGAACACCGCGGCGGCCGACAGCATCAGAAACACGGCGCTTCCGAGCCAGATCCCGCTGATCAGTCGTTGAATCCGTTCCATCGAGGGGGAGTCTATCGCGTGGTGACCGTCAGTTGCCGTTGCCGCCAGCGAATGCTTCCAGAATGCTCACCTCGTAGGGACGCCTGAGCACGCCCTTCTCCGTGATGATCGCGGTGATCAGACGCGCCGGCGTCACGTCGAACGCCGGATGCCTGACGGCGATGCCTTCCGGAGCGATGCGAGCGCCGCCGATGCCGGTCACCTCGTCCGCACTCCGCTCCTCGATCGGAATCTCGGCGCCCGAGGGACACTGCGGGTCGATCGTCGAGAGCGGCGCAGCAACGTAGAAGGGCACCCCGTGAGCTTCAGCGAGAACGGCGACGGTGTACGTGCCGATCTTGTTCGCGGTGTCGCCGTTCGCTGCGATGCGGTCCGCTCCGACGATGACGGCGTCGAACGTCGCCTTCTGAAAGAAATGGCCGGCCATGTTGTCTGTGATGAGCGTGACGTCGATACCGTCTTTCTGGAGCTCCCAGGCGGTCAGTCGTGCTCCCTGAAGATACGGACGCGTCTCGTCAGCGAAAACGGCAACGTTGCGGCCGCTTTCGACTGCGGCCCGCACCACTCCGAGAGCGGTGCCATAACCACCGGTGGCCAGTGCTCCGGCGTTGCAGTGCGTCAGGATCGTGGAGGACTGTTCGAGGAGCGCGGCGCCGTGACGCCCGATCTGGCGGTTGGCCGCAACGTCTTCGCGGAGGATCTCTTCCGCCTCCGCGATAAGGACTGCAGCGAGTTCACTGCCCGATGCGGTGGCGGCTACGCGCAACATTCTGTCGACCGCCCATTCGAGGTTGACTGCGGTCGGGCGTGATTGCTTCAGCGCCGCGCCCGCTGCGGCGAGTTCTTCACCGCCCAGAGCCGCGAGCGCGATCCCGAACGCGGCACAGACGCCAATCGCCGGCGCTCCCCGGACGATCATCGTCCTGATTGCCTCAGCGACCTCGTCCGACGATCTGCACGCGATCCACACCTCTTCCAGTGGAAGGCGTCTCTGGTCGAGCAGAAAAAGGGTGTGCTTTCCCCACCGAAGAGGTGTGACGTGCACGGACTTCGCAGTTGGTTCCACCTCGATATACTAGCGCGCCGTGGAGCAGGCCGGCCTGGCGCGGCCTGGACTGGAGAATGTCATGGTTAAAGTAGGTATCAATGGTTTCGGGCGGATCGGTCGCAACGTACTGCGTGCCGCGCTCGAGAAGCAGTACGACATCGAATTCGCCGCTGTGAACGATCTCACCGGCGCCGGCACACTCGCCTATCTGCTCAAGTACGACTCGGTTCACAAGACGATCCCGAATGAAGTCAGCCACGACGACACCGGGATCACGATCGACGGAAAGCGTCTGAAGGTGTTCTCGAATCCGGATCCGGCGGAGATCCCGTGGGAGGATCTCGGGATCGAGATCGTGATCGAGAGCTCGGGG
>DASVLC010000137.1:0-9086 GCA_036385045.1 Thermoanaerobaculia bacterium
CGAGAAAGATCGTTCCGTTGTTCGCGAGCTCGAAGCGGCCGAGCTTCCTGCGATCAGCGCCGGTGAACGCCCCCTTCTCATGTCCGAAGAGCTCGGATTCGGCGAGAGTCTCGGGAAGCGCAGCACAGTTGAACTTGATGAACGGCCCGTTCCTCCGTGGACCGATGTTGTGGATGATGCGCGCGATCAACCCTTTGCCGGTCCCTGACTCGCCGCGGAGAAGCACGGTCGACTGACCTGCCGATGCTTTGCGAATTGCGAACTGAATTTTCGCGACGACGTCGGATCGGCCGATGACCGAGTCGAGATGCTTCTCGACCAGCACCTCGCGTCGCAGCGTCTCGTTCTCGAGTGAGAGACGCGTCCGCGCCTCTTCGAGCTCCTCGTACAGCCGGGCGTTCTCGATCGCAATCGCTGCCTGATCGGCGAAGGCCTCGAGAAAACTGAGGTCTTTCTGTGAGAAGAGATGCCGCGTCTCATGATGGTCGACGTAGATCGCGCCGGAGATCCGCTCCCTGATGACGACGGGTGCGCAGATGATCGAGACGATGTCGTCGGCTATGACCGATTCCGAGTGGGCGAACCGTTCGTCGGCACGCGCGTCGGCGGATACGATCGACCGTCCGGTCTCGATCACGTCGCGGATGATCGACTGGGGCGAGCGGCCTGCTGCATTCTCGGCTCCCTCACGGATGTTTCTCACCACGCGCGTTCGCAAGGCGCCGGTGATCGGATCGAGCAGCAGAATCATGCCGCGCTCGGCGCGAAGCCTTCGTACACAGACATCGAGGACACGGTTGAGCACCTCCTCGAGATTCAAGGTCGAGTTGATGATCTTGACGATTTCGTAGAGACCGATCACTCCCTGCTCGGGAGCCTTTCCGGCAGGTCGAATCCGAAAAAGTGCCCCGCGAGCCCTCTCGAGGTCGTACGTCGCGCCGAGCTGTTCGAAGACCCGTACGGCGCTGAGAATCATCTGCGTCGCCTCTTCGGGGTCATCGCGAAGCAAGCCAACATCGAACAGCAGGCGTGCGCGTTCGTACGGAGTGCTGAGCTTTTCGAACGCCGCTCCGGCGATCTCGAACTTCGCCGCGGCGGCCTCGCGCTCGCCGCGCGCACTGTGAATCTTCCCCCACACCCAGTCGCACTTCGCCTGCGTGAATTGGTCGTCGAGTCGCGCGACGCACTCGCCGGCAATCGTCGCGTGGCGAACGGCTTCTTCGACTCCGCTGGTCTGCAGACTCAGCACCGCCATCGAAATGTGAGCCCGTGCGACACCGTGCAGTGTCGAGTTGCCCTCGAAGAGCTCAGCCGACCGCTCCAGGAATTGACGGGCAGCTTCCAGATCCCCCCGCTCATCGTGGATCGACGCCAGAACGAAACACGCCTCGGCGATCAGGTCGTCGTCTCTCCCACGCTCACCAGCTGCCAACGCCCGCTCCGCATACGAAAGCGCCTTGCCTATGTCTCCCCTCTTTCGTGTCAGACGCGCGAGTGGAACGCAGACGGTCAGGCGCGATGAGCGTGTCTCTTCCGGGCCATCCGACGGCAGACACTTCAGGAACTGTTCGAGAGCCTCGTCCCACCTGCCAAGCATCTCGAGGGCATTACCGAAATCCTCGCGACCCGGAGCGTCTGCCTCGAAAGAGCCGATCTTGTCCCACGTACGAATGCTCTTCTCGAACAGGTCGACCGCCGTCTGAAACTGGCCACGGCCGTACTCCGCAAAGCCGAGGTTGCGGTAGGCGGTCACGAGATCGACGAGATCGCCATCTGCTTCGGACTGCTCCAGGTTGTCGCGGAAACGCTCGAGGGCCTCTTCCCATGCGCCGAGCTTCCAGAGCGCGTGTCCGAGGTTCGCGGATGCGACTCTGCGAAGAGGATCGGAGCCTGCCCGAACCGCGATCTCGACCGCCTCTTCCAGGATCTCCTTCGCCTTTTGCCAGTTGCCGCGCGCGTACTCGATGAGGCCCATCGAATTCCTTGCGTAGCCGTGAACTGCTGAAACAGGCTGCGACTCCAGCGCCGCGGCGGCACGCTCCGCCATCGCGCGAGCGGTGTCCAGGTCATCTCGCAGCCGGAAGATCCAGGCTAGACGGTTGAGCGTCTCGGCGACCTCGAGAGAAGCATCGAGCCGCTCGAACGCCGATAGTGCGCTCTGGTAATACGTCATCGCGGCATCGTGATCGCCCCGACGCGCCAGGACCTTTCCGATCTTCTTCATCAGGCGTGCGACGTCCGCGTTCACCTCGTCATCCGGATAGCGGCTCTGAAAGCTCTTGAGGAGGAACTGATAGGCGTGGATCGCGCTACGATGGTCGTCGTGCCGGTAGTAACTGTCGGCGAGCTTCTCCCTCACCTCCGCCTTCCTGGCTTCTTCGACCCCGCCGAGGTCCATCAGTTCGAGCGCCGCCCGATAGAAAGCGCTCGCCTCGCCGTGAGCAGCTGTCTGCATCGCCAGATCGCCCGCTTCGACCGAGTAGCGAATCCCTCGTTCGGTGTCGTTGGCGCGGGCGAAGTGATAGGCAACCTGACCAAGAAGCCGCGTCTCTCCGGCGATCACGGACGGTTCGAGAGCCTCCGCTGCTCGCAGATGGATCTCCGAGCGCCTGCGGTCGGGGGTAGCGGTGTAGATGGAGTCGCGCAGGTGGATCTGCGGAAAAGAGACGGTCGCACCGTCATTCGATTCGTCCAGCAGGCTGAGTCTTACGAGGTTGCTGAGTGCCTCGTACGTCTCCTCCGGCTGCAACTCGGACAGACGCGACAGGAGCTGGACCTCGAGCTTCTCTCCAGCCGCGGCGACGATCTCGAGCAGTTCGCGCTGGTCAGCTGGAAGCGCCTCGACCAGCTCCATCAGAATGGAAGCGAGTCCGCCGGGAATCCGGAGCGAGCGAATCCGGTCCATCTCCACGTGCCATCGGCTTGCGCGCCACTGAAGGTAATCGTTGGCTGCAAGGTAGTCGACGATGCGACGGATGCTCAGCGGCGAGCCGGCCGATTCCCAGAGAATCCATCTGACGAAATCGTCCGGCACGCTCGTCATGCCCAACAGAGCCTGCACATGTTCCCGGACTCCGGTTTCGCCCAGAGCCTCGACGGAAATCATTGGGAAGGCACCCTCGCGCGCCCGTTCCTCCCAGAACTGAGCCGTAGGCGTGGCCGAGCCGATGATCGACTCGTTTCCGTTCGCAATCGTGAGCGTCGCGATCACGAGAAGCCTGTTCTGCTTCGCCTCGGCGATTAGAAACGTAAGCAGCTCAGCCGACGAGATATCGGCCCATTGCAGGTCCTCGACGACGAGGATCAGCGGCGCTCCCCCATTCTCCCCTTCGACACTCAGGTACCCGTACAGGTCCTGCATCGACTGCACGATCCTCGTGAAGAGCCGGAATTTCTGGCCTCCGTGAGCGGCGCCGGGAGGGACTCCGGAAAGCCCTCCGGCAGGGCGAAGGATCCGGCGGATCTCCTGTGTCACATCGGCGTCCGGATTCACCGCCTTCACCATCTGCTCGAAAATTTCGAAGAACGGTGCATAGAGCGTCTTGCCGTTCACCGGGCAACGTCCGCAGAAGACGCGGGCTCCGTCGAGCTGGGCACGAAGCGTCACGTCGCGGACGATCCTGCTCTTACCCATCCCCTCCGCGCCCGCCAGGATGATGCCGGTGCCTCTCCCCTCCCTTGCCTCGGCGACGAGTCCAATCAGCCGGTCGTGCTCCTCCTTCCTTCCGATCAGCGGCGCGGCATACAACTCACCACGCGCGATCAGCAGATCGCCCGGACCGGACACGCCGGCCACCTGCGCAACTGCCTCGACCATGGCAGCCGCGGACGAAAAGCGATGCTGAGGATCCTTCGCGAGGAGCCGCATGATGATCTCCTCGAGCGGCAGCGGGATCGAAGGGTTGATTGCCGAGACCCTTCGAAGCGGCTCGTCGAGATGCATGCGGATGATGTCGACTGTGCTGCGCCCGTAGGCCGGCAGAGCCCCGGTCACCGTTTCATAAAGAGTCATCCCGAGTGAGTAGAGATCGGCTCGCGAGTCGACACGATCCTGGCTCAGGACTTCGGGAGCCATGTACTGAAGCGTGCCCCGGATCTTTCGATCGAGCACTTGACGTCCTTCGATCGCCGATCCGAAGTCCATGATCTTCGCAACCCCGTCATCACCAACGAGAATGTTCGAAGGCTTCAGGTCGAGATGAACGATGTCCAGATGATGGATGTGATGCAGCGCAGCCCCGATTTGAAGAATGACGCGATAGAGGGCATCCCAGTTCTGACCGTCGAAGAATTCGGTAATCCGTCTCCCGGCGAAGTACTCCATGGTGAAGTACGGGTGCCTGCCGTCGAGTACACCGAACTCCTCTACCCGAATGACTCCACGATGGTCCACCGCGGCGAGCGTCGTGAACTCAGTCTGGAACCGCAGCAACTGCTGCTGGTCCGTCACCTCGTGGAGGAGAATTTTGAGCGCTTTCTCGCACCCGGTCGCCGCGTCATGAACGCGGAGCACCAGAGTCTCCGGCGTCTTCTTCAGAGTCGCCCGGATCTCATACCGGGGAGGAAGAACGAGCCCTTCGACCGCGCTCTCGGAGATGGTCATGATGTGAGGGTGAGAATATAACCCACGCGTCTCCATGGCAGGGTCAGAAATACTGCCAACCTGCCGGGATCGCCGTCCGCCGGCCTGCAATCGCAGCGTCCTGCTCGTGTAGAATGGCGGCACAATTGTCAGGCGGCATGTCCGAAGCAATCCCCTCTTTCGATGGATTCGAAATAGTCCGACTCCTCGGAAAGGGAGGGATGGGGACGGTGTATCTTGCACGCGATAAGCGGCTTGGCCGGCTCGTCGCGCTCAAGGTGCTCAACTCGTCGGATCTCGCCTACTCCGACCGCCGCGCCCGTTTTCTGCGCGAGGCACGGTCAGCTGGAGCAATTCGCCATCAGAACGTCGCCACCATCTACGACGTCGACGAGACCGCGGATGGCACCCCTTTCATTGTCATGGAGTACTGCGAGGGTGAAACACTCTCGCAGCGAGTTCGCCGGCAGCCGCTGAACGCCGCCGAGTTTCTCTCCTATGCGCGCCAGATCGCTGCAGGAGTCGCCGCTGCACACGAGCAGGGCATCATCCATCGCGACATCAAGAGCGCCAACATCATGATCGAGCCTAACGGGCTCGTGAAGATCCTCGACTTCGGCCTCGCCAAGTCGGTCCCACGACTCCTCACCGATCCGGGTCTCGAGCGTACGGTGGATTCGTCGACAGGGCATTTCTTCGGCACACTCCACTTCGTTTCGCCCGAGCAGGCCCGCGGTCACAACGCCGATCTCCGGAGTGATCTCTTCTCGGTCGGCGTGGTCCTCTACCACATGGCCACCGGCCGCCTTCCCTTCAACGCAGAGGCACCTCTGATGGTGCTCGACAAGATCAGGCAGGGTGAGCCGGAGCCGTTCGTTCCGAACGATACGGCCTTTCCTTCGCCTGCAACCAGAATCATCGCGAGGCTCCTCCAGAAGGATCCCGATGATCGCTATCAGACCGCGCCGGAGTTGCTGGCCGATCTCGATGACGTCGATACGCCGACACTACTCATGCCGACCTCGTCGTCGCGGTCGACTCTCGGCAGAACGGTGAAGAAGCCGCGGGCGGCCCGCGTCGCCATCACCCTGCTCGCCGCGCTGGTCGTCCTGGCCGCGATCTTCATCGTCAGACGCTCCGAGCCGTCCGTAACACTCGCCTCCGCGACCGGCAGCCCTCCGCCGCCCATTCGTTCGGTTGCCGTGCTTCCCCTCCGGAATATCGCGAACAACACCGGCGACGAGTTCCTCTCGGTCGGTCTCGCCGACGCTCTGGTGACGCAGTTGCAGCAGATCGAGTCTCTCCAGATCCGGCCTACCTCGGCCGTGCTTCAATACCAGGGCGCGAACACAGACACGCGCGCTGCCGGTCAGAAGCTGCAGGTCGACGCCATTCTCGAAGGCCACTTCCTCGCCGCCGGCGAGCTCGTTCGTGTGACTCTGCAGCTCACCGATTCGCGCACCGGCTTTTCCGTCTGGTCCGATTCGATCGACGGCAAGCGCGGAGACCTCCTCAAGCTGATTGACGAGGTCTCCTCCAGAACAGTAGCTGGACTGAACGAGAAAATCGGTGTCGAGACATCGCAACTCGCCCGCTCGGTCGCGCGGTCCACGAATCCAAAGGCTTATGAGGAGTACCTGCGTGCGCGCGCATTGAACGGGAGTTTCCTCGCTACCGAGTACCAGCAGCAGATCGACGCGCTGAAGCGTGCAATCGCCCTCGACCCGACGTTTGCCGCCGCCTACGCAAACCTGGCGACCTCGCTGTCACTCGGTCAGGCGCGCAGCCTGGTGAGCCCGGAGGATGCCAGGCGGGCGGAGTGGTACGCGCGGCAGGCCGTCCGTCTCGACCCGAATCTCGCCGAGGCGCATCTCGCTCTCGGCCGCGTGTTCGTGCGCGATCCGAGCCGTTACCGCGAGTCGGTACGCGAGATCCTCGCGGCACTCAGACTCGAGTCGAATGACACACACGCTCTCAACTCGCTCGTCACCTACTTCGTCTCCGCCGGTGATCTGACGAAGGCCCAGTGTATCGGCGACCGGCTGGTGCGGATCGATCCGATGTCGAATGAAGCTCTGACGAGAGGCTACTGGAACATCAACGCGGTCGATCCGGAGGGTGCGCTCAGTAACGCGAAGCATGCACTTTCGAGCCGTGAGACCGCACTCGCCGGTCATGACATCCGCGGCGTTGCCCTGATTCTCCTCGGCAGTCTGGGTGAGGCCGAAAAGGAAGCCGTCGCCGCCACCACCCTCGCTCCCTCGCACTACCTCGGCAAGAGTATGAAAGGGATGATCGCCGCCGCGCGTGGTGACAGACCCGCAGCACTCGATGCCGCGAAATCGTTCGAGGCCGACGCCCGGCGGAATCACTGGGCCGCAATCCGTACTGCTCACATCTACGCGAAGCTCGGCGATCAGGAGCAGGCGCTCGTCTGGGTCAATCGGTCTGCCGAGCTCGGACACCACAGCTGGTACTCACTGGTGAAACACCCCTGGCTCCAGGAACTGCAGCCGAACCCGAAGTTTCAGGAGATCGTCGCTCAAATCAAGGCCGATCTCGATGACGTCCGCGACGATGTCACCGGCGTCCATCAGCTTCTCTGCAAGTGAGCCGGCAGGAGTGCGGAGGCGTGCCGCCGCGACTCAGGAAGATGCCTCCAGAAACGAGCCTGTCATCCCGAGCCGCCGAAGCCCCGGGGTGGCCGGGTGGGAGTGAGGGGCGGAGGACGGAGAGGGATCCCTTGCCGACGACCCACCATCGTGCACACGCCGGAACGCGCCGGTAGACGCGTCAGAGTCGCATAAGCCCTGGGTCTCCTGAAACCACTGCGCTGGCAGGCCCATAGCATTCCGATTCCGCCATGGCCGCCGTCCCCCCCGAGGAGCGGGCTCTCGCCGTTGTGCCCACCGTGTCGGAGCGAATCGCTCTGCGGGTGGTTCAGATCGGAGTCGTGGCGATCGTCTTCGCTGCTTCGACTCACAAGGAGTACGAGCTCGATCGGTTTCTGATCCCGAAGGAGCTCGTCCTGCATGCGACGGCAGCGCTCGGGGCGCTCTTCGCATTCGGTGCTCTGCGGCGGATGCGACGCACGGGAGTCGACTGGATCCTCGCGGCGTGGCTGATCCTCGGCGCAATCTCCGCGGTTCTTGCGATCAATCCCTGGCTCGCCTTTCGTGCTCTCGCGGTCAGCGCCTCCGCCATGATGATGTTCTGGCTCGGTCGCGCACTCCGCAACGCCGGTCTGTCGCGGACGCTGCTCACAGTCATCGCGGTGGCGACTATTGCCGTCGCGACGACCGCTCTGTTGCAGGCCTACGGGGTCCGCACCGAATTCTTCTCGCTCAACCGCTCGCCGGGGGGCACGACCGGAAACCGGAACTTCGTCGGTCACATCGCAGCGTTCGGACTGCCGGTCGTGATCCTCATCGCCCTTCGAGCGCGGAGCCTCGCCGTCACGTTCGCAGCATCGATTGGAATTGCGCTCGTAACGGGCGCTCTGGTCCTGACCCGGTCACGCGCGGCCTGGCTTGCCTGTATGGTGGTCGTCGTTCTGACGCTGCTCGCTCTGATCGTCGCACCGTCGCTTCGCCGGCACGCGGCAACCTGGGGACGCCTGACAGCGATCGCAATCATCGCTGCCGGCGCCGTGATCGCCGTTCTCATGATTCCCAACTCGCTGCAATGGCGCAGTGACAATCCCTATCTCGAATCGATTGCCGGAGTCGCGAACTACGAGGAAGGAAGTGGCCGTGGCCGGCTGGTTCAATACGAACGCTCCGTCGCGATGGCGATGGCGCATCCGATCCTCGGGGTCGGTCCCGGCAACTGGCCGGTCGTCTATCCGGAGTACGCAGCTCGCCGCGACCCTTCGCTCGATCGAAGGGAAGCCGGAATGACCGCGAATCCCTGGCCCAGCAGTGACTGGATATCGTTCATCGCGGAGCGTGGCTTCGCCGCCGCCGCGTTGCAGGCGCTGGTGATCGTTCTTCTTGCTCTCTCCGCGGTCCGCAGGCTGCTTACGACCAGCGGGAATCCTGAAGATGCACTCGAGGCGACCGCTTTGATCGGCACGCTCGCGGGCGCCGTCATCACCGGCCTGTTCGATGCCGTCCTGCTGCTCGGCCTTCCAACGCTCATCGTATGGACAGCCGTCGGTGCATTGTGGGAACCGTCGGCATTCGGTTCGCGGCCGCGCCTCCTTCCGATCGTTCTCGTTCTTCCCGTCATCATCGTCAGTCTCGCAGGTCTCGCACGCAGCAGCGCGCAACTGGCTGCGATGGAGATCTCCACATCGAGCTCCAGCCGCAGGGCGCTCTCCCTCGCTTCGACCATCGACCCGGGCAACTACCGGGTTCACCTCCGGCTCGCGCGGGAAGCGGCGAAAGACCAGCGTTGCGAACACGCCCGGGCCGCACGCGACCTCTTCCCTCGAGCTGGCGCAGCGCGGTCACTCGCGCAAGGCTGCGCCGACTGAACCTTAATCCGTCGTAACCCTCGCCCC